>JBBKVJ010000189.1:0-6945 GCA_037968375.1 Paracoccaceae bacterium
GGGTGCGGGCATTGCAGGGGCTGCGGGCGGAACGCGCCTCGATGATCCGCCGGCAGGGAACTGCCGCGATGGGGTTCGATGCCGGGCAGCAGTCGGGCAAGCGGGTGATCGAGGCCAAGGGTCTGACCAAGGCCTTCGACGGACGGCAGATCGTGACGGGGTTCGATTTTCGAGTGATGCGCGGCGATCGGGTGGCGTTTGTCGGGCCGAATGGCGTCGGCAAGACGACGCTTCTGAAGCTGCTGCTGGGCCAGGTGGCGCCCGATGCGGGCGTGGTCAGCCTGGGCACGACACTGGAGATCGCGGTGTTCGATCAGGCGCGGGCGGCTTTGGACCCCGAAGCGACGCTGTGGGACAGTCTGACCGGCGATCCCGGGATGCGGGTGTCGGGGCGGGCCGATCAGGTGATGGTGCGCGGCGTGCCCAAGCACGTGGTCGGCTACCTCAAGGAGTTTCTGTTCGACGAGGCACAGGCGCGGGCCCCGGTCAAGGCGCTGTCGGGCGGCGAAAAGGCGCGGCTGCTTCTGGCACGGATCATGGCGCGCGAGAGCAATCTTCTGGTGTTGGACGAGCCGACGAACGATCTGGATGTCGAGACGCTGGACCTGTTGCAAGAGTTGTTGGGCGATTATCCGGGCACCGTGCTTTTGGTCAGCCACGACCGGGATTTTCTGGACCGTGTCGCCACAGTGACGGTGGCGATGGAGGGTGATGGCAAGGCGACCGTCTATGCCGGGGGCTGGAGCGATTATCAGGCGCAGCGCGGTGCTGTCGGCGTGGCGGCGGATACCGCGCCGGTGACGTCCTTGCGTGTCGCTGAGGCAAAGCCTGTGGCGCGGAAGAGGGCCGAGGGGTTGAGCTTTACCGAACGGCACCGGCTGGACGCATTGCCGGGCGAGATCGAGCGGATCGGGGCGGAAATCGGCAAGCTGGAGGGGTTTTTGGCGCAGGCCGATCTTTTCACCAAAGAGCCTGCGAAATTTGCCAAGGCGAGTGCCGGGCTGGCCGAGCGGCAGGCGGCGCTGGCGCTGGCGGAGGCGGAATGGCTGGCCTTGGCAGAGCGGGCCGAGGCTTAGGTGCCGCTGCTTCGGGTGGCACGCCGGTAAGCCTGCCGCGCCGGCATATCTGAACCAGAATGCAGGCCGGGGGTCAGTCGGGATTTGCGGCTGTGTCATGCCGCAGCGGCGCATAGCCTGCGGCGAGGGTGGCGATCGTGGGCGCGGGGGTGAGGATCGTGACCTGACCCGAGGTCGGGCGCGGTCGTGGCGGGCCGTAGCCTGCGGGCGTGTAGGGCACGAGGGTGCTGCCAAGGACAAGGCAGGGCGCGTCTCGCCCGGCGATGAAGCTGCCGTCGGGCAGGGTGGCGATATCGGCACGGTGGGTGATCTGGGCGCGGGATCGGGTGACCCTTGCGGCATGAAGTGCGCGGTCGATCTGGGGTGCGGAATGGCCCGGCAGACCGGCGGCGATCCAGGCGGTCTGGAAGGCGCGAAAGGCGGCGCGGCGGCAGTAGGCGCAGGGTCGATGACCGGCAGCAAGCGCCACGGCTTCGTCGAGGAAAAAGAGCTCGGTCCAGCGGTTCGGCGCCATCAGCGGGCGGCGGACGCCCTTGAAGGCAAGCTGGCAGGAAATCCAGTGCGGATGTCGCCATCGGGCGCTGCCGAGACGGCCGCTTTCGTCATGCAGAATGCCCCGGTTGCCGATGATCTGGCCGCGCGCAGGGTCAGCCACGATCTGGCCAGTCGGCAAGACCCGGTTCTGCCGGGGCCGGGGCGTGTCGGGGTCAGGCATCACCCTTGTTTCCTTGCGGTTTTGACGGCTTTCACCTTGATCTGTCGCCGTTGGCCTGTGCCCGCAACTGTCGCAAAAACACCACGAGGATTACCTCTCACGACGACGTTATTCGATTAACCGGAACCAGCGTGCTCTAGGCGTGTTGGCGCCCCGTAGCATCAAGGTGATCGGCTGGAAACAGCCACTGACGATAAAGTGCTGAGATGGCGGGTTGTAAAACACTTCCGAAAGCCCTGATGAGAAGCATGTGAAGCGGCCGGAAAGACTCGGCCAAAAGTGTAAACGAGGCAGACAAATGGAGAGAACCATGAAAACGACCCTTTCAATCGCGGCCCTTGCAGCCGTTCTTGCCGCGCCGGTCTACGCCGGTGCCCTTTCCGACCCGATCGTCGAGCAGCCGATCATGGCCGCCCCGGCCCCGGTGCTGCAGTTTTCCGACTGGACCGGCGGCTATGTCGGTGCCCAGCTTGGCTATGCCGGCCTCGACCTGTCGGCCGAGGATGATAACAACGAACAAACCCTATTCGAAGGGTTTGACTCTGATGGCGACGGCGGCCTTTACGGTGTCCATGCCGGTTACATGTATGACCTGGGCACCTGGGTTCTGGGCGCAGAGATCGACTACGATGTTGCCGATATCGAGATCACCGACGACGAGTTCGCCACCGCCTTTGGCGATCCGGACGCAAGCGTCACCCTCGATTCGATCGCGCGGTTGAAGCTGCGCGCCGGTTATGACGCCGGTCGCACGCTGATCTATGGCACCGCCGGTGCCGCGAAGGCGAACGTGACGGTGTTTGATGGCGTCGGTGGCGAAGAAGAGTTCTCGGATACCGGTTACTTTGCCGGTCTGGGCGTCGCCTACATGGTGTCGGATCAGTTCATCCTTGGCGGTGAAGTCCTGAGCCACCAGTTCGACGATTTCGACAATTCCGGGATCGACGCGGACGTGACGACGGCGACACTGCGCGCTTCGTTCAAGTTCTGAGGCCAGTCGCACTGCGACAACGCTGAGACGTTCATGTGATGACAGGCGCCGCTCCCCCGGAGCGGCGCCTTTTTGGTCGCGCAAGACGGGGGCGCAGGCCCTACCCAGATGGGCGGTCTGTTGCGCGTCTGCCTGACCACCGTGACAAGACAGTCGGTTCGGGTTATTTTCCCAAGATTGACCTGCCGCTTTTCAGTCGGGCGCTGATTTGAGGGATCGCTTTATTCCTGTGACCCTGGCGCCTGTCGCTCTGAGGAGCGGCGTTCAGCCATTCCGCGCTGCGGACAGGATAAGGAAGATCGACATGAAAGCAGTTGTTTCAGCCGCGCTATTTGCGGCATTTTTCGCCGGGCCGACCCTGGCAGGTGGCGTTGCCGAGCCAATTCCAGAGGCCGTGATCCTGCCAGCCCCAATAGTTCAGGACTGGACCGGGTTCTATCTGGGCGGTCAGATCGGCTATGTCGACGCCGATCTTTCCAATGATGACTTCGTTGCGCTGTTCGGGGTGCCGGTCCTGAATGCTTCGGGCGGATTATTCGGGGTTCATGCCGGGTACATGCATGATTTCGGCACTCTCGTGCTGGGAGTAGAGGCCGATTACGACCACATTGATCTGGATTTCCGTGCCGGTGCCATCGGTGCCAATGAGTTTACCGCCGCAACGCTGGACTGGATCGCGCGTTTGAAACTGCGCGTCGGTGTCGATCTGGGCAATACGCTGCTCTATGCCACGGGCGGCGTGGCATGGGCGCAGGTGGACACGCCCGACGAAGGCGCGTTTTCCGACAGCGGCGTGTTCTATGGTGTCGGCGCGGCGCTGCGCGTGTCGGAGGACTGGTTCGTCAGTGCTGAGCTGCTGCAGCACGAGTTCGACGAGTTCGACACGCCCACCGCCAGTCTGGACGCGACCACGTTCACGCTAAGGGCATCGTTTCAGTTCTAGCGGGTTTCAAATCAGATCGGCCACGAGGTCGGACAGAAGCATCACATCCTCGCGCGTCGTGGCCCAGCCGCCGACCGAGACGCGGATCACGTAGCGGCCCTGATGGCGGGTCTGGGTCAGGTAAACGCGGCCATCGTCGTTGAGGCGCTGCAACAGGGCCTCGGTCGCCGCATCGCCATCGGTCAGTGCGAAGCTGAAGAGGGCGAGCGACGGCGGCGTGCTGATCTCGACGCCGGGCAGGGCGGCAAGGGCGGTGGCTGCCGCTTCGGCCCAGGCGACATGGTTGCGGATCCGCTGGCGCAGGCCTTCGAGACCTTCGGCGCGCAGGACGAACCAAAGCTTCAAGGCTCGGAAGCGGCGGCCCAGGGGCACGGTCCATTCGTTGAAATTGACGATCTCGTCGTCGCCCGGCGTCTGCAGGTAGTCGGGGCGCAGGCCAAGGGTGCGTATCTGCGGGCCGGGATCGGCGAGGAACTGCACCGCGCAGTCGAATTGCACGCCAAGCCATTTGTGCGGGTTGAAGACCACCGAATCCGCACCCTCGACCCCGGTCCAGAGATGGCGGAACTCGGGGCAGATCATCGCCGATCCGGCCCAGGCGGCGTCAACATGGCTCATCACGCCCTCGACGCGGGCGATGGCGACGCAATCTGCGACCCGGTCGAAGGCGCCGATCGAGGTGCCACCGGCGCAGATCACCACGCCTGCGGGCAGGTAGCCCGCCGTGCGGTCGGCTGCGATGGCGGCTTTGAGGGCCATCGGGTCCATCGCGTTGTCGGCACCGGTCGGCACCTTGACCAGGTTGTCCTGCCCGATCCCGGCGATGCGCACCGCCTTGTCGACCGAGGAATGGGTCTGGGCCGAGGCGTAGATGCGCAGGCGTGGCTGGCCGGACAGACCTGCGGTGTTGCCGGCCCAGTCAAGCGCGCGCTCGCGCATCGTCAGAACTGCGGACAGCGTTGCGGTGGTGGCGCTGTCGTGGATCGTGCCGCGAAAAGTGTCGGGCAGACCCAGCGCCTGCGCCAGCCAGGCCACCATCACCTCTTCGATCTCGGTCGCGGCAGGCGAGGTCTGCCACAGCATGCATTGCGCGGCCATCGCATTGGCCAGCTGCTCGGCCAGCATTGAGGCGGGGGCGGCATTGGCCGGGAAATAGGCGAAAAAGCGCGGGTGCTGCCAGTGGGTCATCGCGTCGGGTACAAGGCGTTCGAAGTCGGACCAGATATGGTCGATTGGCTCGGGGTGTTCGGGCGGGTTTTCGGGCAGCGCGGCTTTTGTGGCGCCAAGCGTGGTCTGGGCGCGGACCGGGCGGTCGCGCAGGGTTGCGTGATAATCGGCGGACCAGTCGGCGGCGCGTTTGGCCCAGTGGCGGAGGTCTTCGTGATCCATGTAGCCTAACCCAGTGTGATGCCGAGGATGACCATCATCAGACCGATGGCCGAGACGAACAGCGCTGCGGTGTTAAGAACGACGACACGCTGCAGGCGGGTGCGCAGTTCGGGTTCCGGCAGGCCTGCACGGCGGGCGCGCATCGCCAGGACGATGCACCAGATAAGGCCGCCCACACCCGCCAGCGACACCAGAGCACCCAACCAGATCAGCACGTCCATCGCCGCCTCCCGCAACCTGCAGTCGGGGCGTAGCGTGCGCTTGGGCGTGAGGCAAGAGCAGGACTTGCAGGGCGCGCGGCGTGGCGCTAGGGCAGGGGCTCGCCACATTGAGGAGAAGCGCCGATGTCCGATGCCGCCACCAACACCCCCGCCGATGCCCCGTCAGATGCCGCTTATGGCGTCGCCGCCGGAGAATTGCGCCAGTTCATCGAGCGCTACGAGCGGCTGGAGGCCGAAAAGAAGGACATCGCCGACGGTCAGAAAGAGGTTATGGCCGAGGCCAAGGGGCGCGGTTACGACGTCAAGGTGCTGCGCAAGGTGATCGCGATCCGCAAGCGCGACGCGCAGGACCTGGCCGAAGAAGAGGCGGTTCTGGAGATGTACAAGGCCGCACTGGGGATGTGACGCCTGCGCTGCGCGGGCCGCGAGGTGACGCAGGCTCAATCGGCGCGCAGTCGCAGAAGCGCCGCCGCCATCTTTGGCGCTTCGGCATCCATCAGATCGGCGCGGCGGCTGAGATACCCCGGCGTGCGCTTCGCATCGTAGAGAACCGGGCCGTCGGGGCCGAGGGCGAAATCGAACTTGCCATAGTCAAAGCCCAGCCGTTCGCGTTCGGCGCGTATCTCGTCGGGCACCTCGGCCGGTCCGAAGGCCACGGTGCTGCGACCCTTGATGACCTGCTCGGGCGATGTGTACCAACTGCAGCGCTCGTAGGCGCCGAGAAAATTCCAGACCCGCAGCACGTTATTCTCGCCCTGTCGTTCGGGCAGGAACCTTGCCACGACGAGTCCGTCCTCACGCCAGACCGCTTCCGGAACGTCCCGAAGGGTGTCGTAGATGAGGTAGTCGGGGAGCGGCGGTTGCGGCGGCGCCGCGCTGGTGAAGAACGCCACGATTCGGGCGACGCGGGCCTTGGGAATGCCCTGGCGGTTGAGGTTGCTCTTGACGATGACCGGGCCTTTTCAGTCCGCCCCCCCGGTTCAGTTAACTCAGGCTTACACGACGTTTGGATATGTCGGCGGCCCCGACATTCGCGGCGGTTCGATAGCGTTGGGCGAGATCGAGAAATTCCTGCGCGATCACCGTCAGGTCGACTTGGACAATCGCTGCATCGGCCGGTTCGAACGGTTGCCAGGGATCGGTGTGGAACCAATCTGCCCCGGCGCGCCGAGCGGCAAGAAGAATGGCGTCGAGCTGGTAGTAGGGCGTGGATTTGGCCGAAACGCCGTCCGGCCCGGTTTCCAGACGCTCGTCGAAGGGGTGGGTTATGACAGCAATCCGCACGCAGCGCGCTCGCTTTGACGATCAGCCTACATGGGGTGAAATGGACCGCCAAGTTCACGGGGCGCGGCTGGGACGGCACGCCCTTGCCATGGGTCCGCCCCAGTGCCCGGGTCCGGGCATCTCCCAGACTCTGCGCGCCATCTGCGGTGGGTCTATCGGCAACACGGTGCTGCTTGGTGTCACTCCGGCCTATTGCGATCTGGGCGACGAAATCAGGGCATGTGATGCTTCTGAGGCGATGATTGCGACGATCTGGCCGGGGGATACACCGGATCGCCGCGCCGCGCCGCGGTCGCGGACCGGCGGGCGCTGCCGCTGCCCGACGC
>JBBKVJ010000190.1:0-5794 GCA_037968375.1 Paracoccaceae bacterium
CTCCCCGCACCGCGAAATGACTCTCTGGCGCGACCCGCCCCATTCGGGCTGCGCTACACCACCGATCCCAAGTGATAGCCGAATACGATCAATCCGTTGGCCACCCGCCCACGCGTGTGCGTGACTGCAAACCGTCGGTTGCGTCATTCCGCGCGTTCGGGCGCGGGGTGACCGACCGTATGTCGCGTGGTCGCTTCGTAGCACCAATGTGTGTAAACCCGCTGTTCACATTGCACGAACCGCCCTGCGTCCCCAGTTTACCGCGTCGAATAATTCCGGACTTTTCCGAGACCTTGTTGCTCGGCTAAGCGGGGTGAACCCCGCCCTACGCAAATTCGTGCCCACCGCGCGGATCGCCATGCGGCGGCGTCTTGGTCATTCCTCCTTGCCGTCGTTGGTCACCATCACGATCTCGCCCTTCGCTTCCAGCTCGCGGATCGCCGAGATGATCTTGCCCATTGCGTCCTCGCCCTCTTTGGCCTTGACCTTGCCGCGGTCGGTAACCTCGTCGCGCAGCTGGCCTGCCATGCGTTGCGACATCGCAGCCAGCAGGAACTCGGCCGCCTTTACCGACGCCTCGCTGCCCGCCAGCGCCGCTGCCAGGGCGGTGACCAGCACCGAAGTTTCGACGGCCTTGGTGACCTTGGTCACGTCGCGTCCGTCGATCCGGTTCGGTATGTCGAGGAAGGTGAAGATTGCCTTGCGGACCTCGGCGGCAAACTCCGCATCCTCAAGGTCGAGACCTTCCAGCACGTCGTCTCGGGTGGCGGCGGGAGAGTAGTTCAGGATCGCGCCAACGCGTTCGACCGGGGTTGTCTCGAACGCCGGTTCGGGGATCGATTCGGCATCCTGGACCAGCGACAGGCCGATGCGGCGGACGTTTTCGGGGCTGATGGCGCTGGTCTCGGCGATGGCACGGGCCAGTTTGCGGGCCCGCTCGCCGGGCAGTTGCGCCAGAAGCTCGGCGGCGCGGGCGACCGACAACTTGGACAGGATCACCGCGCCGACCTCGATGCTTTCAGCCTGCAATGCCGCCAGCAGCGGCTGTGGCCCAAGGCCCGCGATCCGCGCCCAGGGGTCGCCCGATCCGCTGGCCAGGGATTGCCGGCGCAGGCGGTTGACGGTGGCGGAACTGATGTGGCCGTCAAGAACTTCCAGCGCAGCATCGATACCGCCGGGAAACGACAGGCCGAGGGCATCAAGCTCGGCCAGGAATTCCTCGACCACGGCGCGCAGCGTCGATCGGTTGACCGAGCGCATCTTGCCGATGACCTCGGTCAGTTCGGCCTGATGGTCGATCGACAGCGCCGCCAGCGGCACCTGTTCGCCATGCGACACCAAAAGGCGGACGATCACAGCGGCCTTTTGGCGGCGGGTCAGCGTGACCGTCGGTGCGGGCGCTGGCAGGCCGGGCGGATCACCGAAGGATCCGAAGGCGAAGTCGTTCATGAAAAAGGGTCTCCGCGCGAGGGGCTCGGGCGGACAGTGGCCGATCGGAGTTAAAAGGGCCTTACGGGCGGCAGGTCGAACTCAGGCCGTAGTGTCGATGCAGGCCTGCGTCGTGGCGTCCCAGCTTTGGCCATCGGCACAGACCGAGGTGCTCATCTTGTCACCATGCGAACACTGGGCACTGGCGGCCAGGGGTGCGGTGGCGAGGATCAGGGCGAGAACGACGGTTTTCAAAACGCTTATCGGACCTCATATGGGTTACCGGGACCCACTTTAGCACGATTCGCAGCGATTGCGCGCATCACGATTTGGCCGTTCGCCTAGGCCGGTGGGGTCTAGTAGGTGAAACCTGCCCCGGTCTGCAGCGCCTGCGACAGCGCCTCGGCGGACCAGGTGCCGGTGCCGCCGCGGGCCTCGATCTGGGCCAGCTCGGCGCGGGCAAGATCGACCTCACCCGCCTCGACATGGGCCATGCCCTTGTACGACCGGACCAGCAGATTGTCGGGGTTTTGCGCGATGGCACGGGCGTATAACGCCATGCCAATGTCGCGGCGGCCCGCCTTGCGATGGGCGAAGCCGAGGACTGTCAGCGCCTTGTCGCCCTCGGGTTCTGCCATCGCCGAGGCGACCTGAATCGCGGCCTCATAGCGCCCAGCATGGGCCAGTTCGCGCGCGGCCTTGTAAAGCGCGTCGTCGTTCATGCCGCTTTTCTCGGCGGTCACGCATTCTTTCTTGTCCGCATCCCAGACCTCGCCATCGGCGCAGTCGGTCGAGGTTTCGGTGGGCGTCGGCGGGGTGCTGTCATCGCTTCCGACAGCGAAGGCTGCGGCGGGTGCGATGAGGGCGGCGGCAATCAGCGATGTGAGGGCGCGCATGAGTCTCTCCCTTGAAAAGCTGCAATAAGAGTAGCGCGAATTTGGCAGACCCGCAGGACAAGATTGCCCGATCACTCTTTGTTGAAGACCCGGGCAAAGATCGTATCAACATGCTTGAGGTGATAGCCGAGGTCGAATTTCTCGTCGATTTCGGCCTCGGAAAGTGCTGCACGCACGTCCGGGTCGGCCAGAAGCTCGGTCTTGAAATCGGCACCTTCCTCCCAGACCTTCATCGCGTTCCGCTGCACCAGCCGATAAGAATCCTCGCGGCTGACACCGTTCTGCGTAAGCGCCAGAAGCACCCGCTGGGAATGGATCAGACCCCGGAAAGTGTCCATGTTGCGCCGCATGTTGTCGGGATAGATCAGCAGGTTCTCGACCACTGTCGTCAGCCGTGCCAGCGCGAAATCAAGCGTGATCGTGGCGTCCGGACCGATCATCCGCTCGACGCTGGAATGCGAGATATCGCGCTCGTGCCAGAGCGTCACGTTTTCCATCGCGGGCAGGGCCATCGAGCGGACCATTCGGGCCAGACCGGTCAGGTTCTCGGTCAGCACCGGGTTGCGCTTGTGCGGCATCGCACTGGAACCCTTCTGGCCGGGGGCAAAATATTCCGCCGCCTCCAGCACCTCGGTGCGCTGCATGTGCCTGATCTCGGTGGCGAGGTTTTCGACCGACGATGCGATCACGCCCAGCGTGGCAAAGAAAATCGCGTGTCGGTCGCGCGGGATCACCTGGGTGCTGATCGGCTCAGGGCGCAGGCCCATCTTGGCGCAGACATGTGCCTCGACCGCCGGGTCGATATTGGCAAACGTGCCAATCGCGCCCGAGATCGCGCCGGTGGCGATCTCATCGCGCGCGGCGACGAGACGGGCGCGGTTGCGGTCCATTTCGGCGTAGAAGCGCGCGAAGGTCAGGCCCATCGTGGTTGGTTCGGCGTGGATTCCGTGGCTGCGGCCGATGCGTGGCGTCAGCTTGTGCTCGTGCGCGCGCTTTTTCAGGGCGGCGAGAAGCGCATCCAGATCGGCCATCAGGATATCGGCGGCGCGGGTCAATTGCACGTTGAAGGCTGTGTCGAGCACGTCGGACGAGGTCATGCCCTGATGCACGAAGCGGGCCTCATCCGCGCCTACGATTTCGGCCAGATGGGTCAGAAAGGCGATGACATCGTGTTTGGTGACCCTCTCGATCTCGTCGATCCGGGCCACGTCGAACGTCGCGTCGCGGGCGGTCCAGACGGCAGCGGCATTTTCCTTCGGGATGGTGCCGAGCGCCGCCATCGCATCGCCGGCATGAGCCTCGATCTCGAACCAGATGCGAAACCGGGTTTCGGGCGCCCAGATCGCGACCATCTCGGGGCGGGAATAGCGGGGGATCATCGGATAAGGCCTTTTCAATCTGGTCGCGGGCCTCTTAGACTGCGGGTCGCTGGGGGGCAAGTCGGCAGGGAGCAGGGAATGGTGCCGCAAGGACTTGCGGAGTTTGTTGGTGTCTGGCGGGTGGACCGCCAGATTGCCGATCATAAAGCCGACCGGCAGGTCTCGTTTTCGGGCAATGTCGATTTCGTGTCGGACGAGGCCGGGCTGTTCTGCGAAGAGCGCGGACTTTTGAACATGGGGCAGGGGCCGCTGGTCGAGGCGCTGCGGCGCTATTACTGGCGCTCGAAATTGCGCGGCCAGGTCGATGTGTTTTTTGATACCTGGGAGCCGTTCCACAGCTTCATGCTGACGCCGACATCGGACGCGGTCTACAATTGCAAGCCCGATATCTACAAGGTGCGTTACGATTTCACCCGCTGGCCGAAATGGCAGGCGGTCTGGACCGTGACCGGGCCGCGCAAGGATTATGTGAGTACGTCGAGTTATCGCCGGGCATCGAAGACGTGAGCGGGTTCCGGCGCGGATTCCAGCAGGCGGATAGAGCAATCGGGCAGGTCAGGCGATGAAACGCAGTCGGGTGAACAGGATCATGGCGGCGGCGGACGAAACCATTCGCCGTCACGGTTTCGTGCTGCCGCCGTTCGCCGGTTGGAGTGCCGAGGAGTTTCGCGCCAAGGCGACCGGCACCCGGATCGTCGAGGCCCGGATGGGCTGGGATATCACCGATTACGGCCAGGGCCGGTTCGACGCGATGGGGCTGTTCTTGTTCACGCTGCGGAACGGGCAGCTGGCCGATCTGCAGCGCGGCGGCGGCATGGCCTATGCCGAAAAGCTGCTGATCTCGCAGGCGGATCAGCTGTCGCCGATGCATACCCATGTGATCAAGGCCGAGGATATCATCAACCGGGGCGGCGCGACTTTGGCGATTGAGCTCTTTGGCTCGGACGGTCAGGGCCGGTTTGCCGGGGATCGCGGCGGCGAAGTGTTGTGCGACGGGGTGCGGCGCAGCTATCGCCCGGGCGAGGTGTTGCGGCTGGCGCCGGGCGAGAGTGTCACGCTGATGCCGGGCGACTGGCACGCCTTTTGGGGCGAGGGCGGCGAGGTTCTGATCGGCGAGGTCTCGACCGTGAACGATGATCTGACCGACAACATCTTTCGCGAGCCGATCGGGCGGTTTGCCGAGATCGAAGAGGACGAGGCGCCGCTGCATCTTCTGGTCAGCGATTACGACCGCTGGTCTGGCTGAGTGGTCGGTAGGGGGTTGTCTGCCCCCCATCGCGCAGGCGCGATCCGCCCCGAGGATATTTGTGACCGAAAGAAGCCGGGGGATGCCGGGCATAGAAATGAAATAAGATCGCCGTCGCGATCGCGGGTGCTGGGTCGAAGCAAGTGTTCCGGACGACTAACCGTGGCGGGAACGACGATCAGGATTATTGCGCAGAAACAGAATACGGTTCCAAAGTCGTCCGGGCGGGTGGCGGGCCTTGGCCTTGAAAATCCACCGTTCACGCGCGAAATCAGGGAAAATTTCCTGATATTGCGCGAGGGCGTGGCTCCGATGTTTGAACAACTTGATCTGGGCGGGCTTGGTCCGCGTGAGGCGGCGATCGGCCTTGGACTTCTGCTGGGGCTTGCCTTTGGCGTTCTGGCCGAGGTGACGCGGTTCTGTCTGCGCCGCGCGGTGGCGGGTGCTCCGGGCGAGAGGTCCGAGGCGCGCGGCGTCTGGCTGGTTGCCTTGGCGGTGGCGATTGTCGGCGTGCAGGGCGCGGTGGCGGTGGGCTGGATCTCGTTCGAGGGCCACCGGTTTCTGGCTGGCGATCTGCCCTGGGTTGCGATCCTGGCCGGCGGCGCGATGTTCGGTGCCGGTATGGTGCTGACCCGCGGCTGTGTCTCGCGCCTGACGGTTCTGGCGGGCACCGGCAATCTGCGCGCGGGTCTGGTGCTGCTGGTCTTTGCGGTGGTGGCGCATGCGACGCTGAAGGGTGTTCTGGCGCCGGTCAGAACCGCGCTTGGGTCGGTGACGGTGCCGCTGGGCGAGGCGGCCTCTCTGGCGGCACTGCCGGGTGGCGGGCTGCTTTGGGCGGTGCTGTT
>JBBKVJ010000191.1:0-6595 GCA_037968375.1 Paracoccaceae bacterium
GGGCCAGATCGGCCGGGCGCTGGCCGAGGCGGGCGTGACGGTCGAGATGTTCCGGCCCCATGCCGACGCGCGGCTGCCCGAGGGCGAGGGGTATGACGGCTATGTCGTCTTGGGTGGGATGCAGTCGGCGCGAGACGATAACGCCCATCCCTACCTGCCCGATCTGGCCCAGAGGCGTCGCCGCGATGTTCTCGACCAAGGCCACACGCATCGCATCCCTCCGCTTTTGCAACAGCTTCAACACGCCCGCCCGCACCCCGCAAGAGGGACAACGGGGCTTGCCACCACGCCCGGCCCATGAAACAGGAAGGCGTCAAACGAATGCCCCAAGGAGAGACCCATGGAGATTCGCGAGGCGCTTACCTTCGACGATGTGCTTTTGGTCCCTGCGGCCAGCCGGGTCCTGCCCGGAACAGCGGATACCGCCACCCGCGCGACCCGTACCATCGCGATGAACATCCCGCTGATGTCCTCGGCGATGGACACGGTGACCGAGGCGCGGATGGCCATTGCCATGGCGCAAGCTGGCGGCATCGGCGTGATCCACCGCAACTTCGATATCGCCGCACAGGCCGCCGAAGTCCGCCGCGTGAAACGCTTCGTCTCGGGCATCGTCTACAACCCGATCACCCTGACCCCCGACCAGACCCTGGCCGACGCCAAGGCGCTGCAGGATCGCTATAACGTCACCGGCTTTCCGGTGGTCGATGCAAAAGGCCATGTCGTCGGCATCGTCACCAACCGCGACATGCGGTTTGCCTCGGATGACAAGACCCCGGTCCGGGTGATGATGTCGACCAATAATCTGGCGATCCTGACCGAACCCGCCGACCTTGATCAGGCGAAAAGCCTGATGAAGGCGCGCCGGATCGAGAAGCTTCTGGTCACCGACGGCAAGGGCAAGCTGACCGGTCTCTTGACGCTCAAGGATACCGAACAGGCGGTCCTGAATCCCGCCGCCTGCAAGGACGCCATGGGGCGGCTGCGGGTGGCCGCAGCCACCAGCGTAGGCGATGCGGGCTACGAGCGCGCCCAGGCGCTGGTCGATGCCGGCGTCGATATTGTCGTCGTCGACACCGCGCATGGCCATTCCGAGGGCGTGGCTTTGGTCGTCGAGCGGATCAAACGCGCCTCGAACGAGGTGCAGGTGATCGCCGGTAATGTTGCCACCGCCGAGGCGACGCGCGCCCTGATCGGCGCCGGAGCCGACGCGGTGAAGGTCGGCATCGGACCCGGCTCGATCTGCACCACGCGCATTGTCGCCGGTGTCGGCGTACCGCAGCTGACCGCGATCATCGACGCCTCCGAGGCGGCAGGCGACGTGCCGGTCATCGCCGACGGCGGCATCAAGTTCTCGGGCGATTTCGCCAAGGCGATCGCCGCAGGCGCGTCTTGCGCGATGGTCGGCAGCATGATCGCGGGCACGGACGAGTCCCCCGGCGAAGTCATCCTCTACCAGGGACGCTCGTTCAAATCCTACCGCGGCATGGGCAGCCTCGGTGCGATGGCGCGCGGTTCCGCCGACCGGTATTTCCAGAAAGACGCCGCCTCCGACAAGCTCGTCCCCGAAGGCATCGAGGGCCAGGTTCCCTATCAGGGCTCGGCCTCGGCGGTGATCCACCAGCTTGTGGGCGGCCTCCGCGCCGCCATGGGCTACACCGGATCGGCGACCATCGAAGAGATGCGCACCAACTGCGAATTCGTCAAGATCACCAACGCGGGCCTGCGCGAAAGTCATGTCCACGATGTGCAGATCACCCGCGAAAGCCCCAATTACCGCGCCGGTTAGGCTGCAAAGCGAGGCCCCATGACCGTGCCCAAACCCCAGCACGACCGCCTGTTGATCATCGATTTCGGCAGCCAGGTGACGCAGCTGATCGCGCGCCGCCTGCGCGAGCTGAATGTCTATTGCGAGATTCACCCGTTCAACAAGGTCACCGACGCCTTCCTGACCGATTTTACGCCAAAAGCCGTGATCCTCTCCGGCGGCCCGGCTTCGGTCTTTGCCGATGGCGCCCCGATGCCGCCAAAGTCGGTGTTCGACATCGGCGTCCCGGTACTCGGCATCTGCTATGGCCAGCAGGTGATGATGCACCTTCTCGGCGGCAAGGTTGAACGCGGCCACGGCACCGCCGAGTTCGGCCGCGCCTACGTCACCCCCACCAAGGATCGCCTGCCGCTTCTCAACGGCTGGTTCGAGGCGGATGAAAGCGAAGGCCGCGAACAGGTCTGGATGTCGCATGGCGATCACGTCTCGCGCCTCGCCCCCGGTTTTCAGGTCTACGGCACCTCGCCCAACGCGCCCTTCGCGATCACGGCGGACGAAGATCGCCGATTCTACGCCGTCCAGTTCCACCCCGAGGTGCATCACACCCCCAAGGGTGCCAAGCTCTACGAGAACTTCACCCGCCTCGCCGGGTTTTCCGGCGACTGGACGATGGACGCCTACAAGGACGAGGCGATCCGCAAGATCCGCGAACAGGTCGGCACCGGCAAGGTGATCTGCGCTCTTTCCGGCGGCGTCGACTCGTCGGTCGCCGCCGTGCTGATCCACGAGGCGATCGGCGATCAACTGACCTGCGTCTATGTCGACCACGGGCTGATGCGCCTCAATGAGTCCGAACAGGTCACCGGCATGTTCCGCGACCATTACAACCTGCCCCTGATCCACGCTGACGAGGCCGACCTGTTCCTCGGGCATCTCGAAGGCGTCTCCGACCCCGAAACCAAACGCAAGATCATCGGCGGGTTGTTCATCGAGGTGTTCGAGAAACACGCAAAGGCCATCGGCGGCGCCGATTTCCTGGCCCAAGGCACACTTTACCCCGATGTCATCGAAAGCGTCAGCTTCTCGGGTGGCCCTTCGGTCACGATAAAATCGCACCACAATGTCGGCGGGCTGCCTGAAAAGATGGGCATGAAACTGGTTGAACCGCTTCGCGAGCTGTTCAAGGACGAGGTCCGCGCGCTGGGCCGCGAACTTGGCCTGCCCGAGCATTTCATCGGCCGCCATCCCTTCCCCGGCCCCGGTCTGGCGATCCGCTGCCCGGGCGAGATCACCCGCGAAAAGCTCGCGATCCTGCGCCAGGCCGATGCCGTCTATATCGACCAGATCCGCAAGCACGGCCTCTACGACGAGATCTGGCAGGCCTTCGCCGCCCTCTTGCCGGTGAAAACCGTGGGCGTGATGGGCGATACCCGCACCTACGATTACGCGCTGGCACTGCGCGCGGTCACTTCCGTCGATGGCATGACCGCCGACTACTACCCCTTCACCCACGACTTCCTCGGCGAAACCTCGACGAGGATCATCAACGAGGTGCAGGGCGTGAACCGGGTGATGTATGACGTGACTTCGAAACCGCCGGGCACGATCGAGATGGAGTGAGGCCCGGGGCAGCGCAGCGCGCGTATCCGGATTGTTGGCTTGATGTACGGTACGGGGTTTGCAGTGTGCGCCAAGGCAGGCGTCTAGCCTGCAGCTCCCATTCGACATGTCGCGCGACAGAGGGCCGCGGCCTTTGATCCGGGCCAAGAGGTGCGATTGCTGCGATGGGCAGCCTCGCTTTTGATGACAGACAGCGCCTGCATTTCATCCGGTCCTCCGTCTCATCCGAATACGCCACCGCCACCACACCAACACCGCCCGCAACCTGCTCACTCCTGATCTTTTGTGCTAGGCTGGGTCAATCAGGGAGCACACCCATGCCATACGACGAAGGCCTGGCACAAATCCTGCGCGACGACCTCGCCGAGCACAGGCTGCGCGAGGTCAGGATGTTCGGCGGCATCTGTTTCATGCACCGCGGCCATATGCTGTGCGGCGTCCACAAGGGCGGCGGCATGTTCCGGGTCGGCAAGCCCAATATGGAGGCCGCACTGGAGGTGCCGGGTGCCGGACCGATGACATTTACCGGGCGAACGATGGGCGGCATGATCGATGCCGACGCCGAGCTTATTGCCGACGATGCGCGGCGGCAACGGCTTCTCGACATAGCACTTGCCTTCAATGCGACGCAGAGACCCAAGTGAGGCGCGGCGCAACTTGAATAAGGCCCTGCAAACCCCCAGATGATATGGATAATCAAGCAATAATGGAGGCCGCACATGTTCCGCGCCAACCCGCTTGTAACCCGCCTTTCCATCGCCAAGGGCCTCGGCTTTCTCTATGGCCTGACGTGGCTGATCGCGGTGCCGATCGCACTGCCAGATGGCGATCCCTACCTGCCCTGGGGCGCCATGCTGTGGTTTACCACGATGGGCGGCGTCATCGGCATTGTCGGGCTTTTCGACCGGCATCCGCTGTTTCCGTCGTGGCGCCTTCCATGGTGGCTGCGCGGAACCGCGATGGGGGCGGCGATGGGCCTGGCACTCGTCCTGGTGAACCACTCGGGCATTGCCGCGATAACCAGCGCGATGGTGTCCGGCGTCTTCGACAGTCCCTGGTGGCTGATCGCCGAGACCGCTCTTGTCGGCGCTGCGATTGACTTTCTTGCCACCCGTGCGGCAGGTGAAGGACGTGCGCTTCGCACCGTCTGACCGTAGGAGCGATCGAAAATGCCAAGGATCACCGTCACCGGATACCTGCGCGCCACGGCGGATGACGCGGCCCTGATCGCGCGTCTTCTGCCCGATCACATCCGTCTCAGCCGGGCCGAGCCGGGGTGTCTCAAATTCAACGTGCTGCCATCGGAAACTATCCCGCACGCGTTGGAACTGGACGAGGCCTTTGCCGACCGCGCCGCCTTTGAGGCGCATCAGGCCCGCACCCGCGCCTCGGCCTGGGGCCAGGAGACGACGCATATCACCCGCGACTTCACGGTCAGCGAAGCGGAGTAACGGCCTGACGCCTGACTGTAATCCACGCCCGCGACAGATGGCTTGCGGCCGCGCAAAACCGGTTGAAATTCACTTCGCACAGTTGTTTATATACTTTTATGTCAACCATATAGACATGATTTCACGCGTGAAAATCTGGGCAGTTTCACACCCTTCAGCGCCCATAGCCAAGCCCTTGAATGCAGGCTAGAACCGCCCTCGAACCGCGAGGGAGCGTGATGATGGCCGAAACCGACCAACCCCAGATCTACCTGATCACGCCGCCGGCTTTTGAGTTGACCGACTTCCTACCCCGCCTCGCCGCGGTCCTCGACGGCACCGATATCGCCTGCCTCCGCCTCGCGCTGGCCACCCACGACGAAGACCGCGTCGCCCGCGCCGCCGATGCCTGCCGCGAGATTGCCCACGCCCGCGATGTCGCCATCGTGATCGAGACCCACGTCGCCCTTGCCCACCGCCTCGGCCTCGACGGTGTCCACCTGCCCGACGGGGTGCGAAATATCCGCGAGGCTCGCAAAATCCTTGGCCCCGACGCCATCGTCGGCACCTTCACCCGTGCCTCGCGCCACGACGGCATCTCCGCCGCCGAGGCCGGTGCCGACTACGTCGCCTTCGGGCCTGCGGGGCAAAGCCTGCTGGGCGACGGCACCTCGGTGCCGCGCGATATCTTCGAATGGTGGTCGGAAATGATCCAGGTTCCGGTCGTCGCCGAAGGCGCGCTAGACGCCGCGACCGTTGAAAGCCTCGCTCCGGTCGTCGATTTCTTCGGCGTGGGTCAGGAAATCTGGTCGGCGGAAACCCCCACAGATGCCCTCACCGCCCTCCTCGCCCGCCTCGGCTGACGGATTTCGACTGGCCTCAGGCGGGCTTGCGGGCTAAGTCTGTGGACAACTCGCAAGATAACAGGCCCAAATGCCCCGCGACACCCTGAAAATCCGGCCCATCATGGCCGCCGACGAATCCGATTGGCGCCGCCTCTGGACCGGCTATCTGACCTATTACCAGACCTCGGTTCCCGAACCCGTCTATGCCAGCACCTTTGCCCGACTCCTGACCGATGACCTGCGCGAACCGCGCGGCCTGATCGCAGTTGACGGCGACACCGCACTTGGCCTGACCCATTACATCTTTCACCGGCATTGCTGGCGCGTCGAGGATACCTGCTATCTGCAGGATCTTTTCACCACGCCAGAGGCCCGTGGCAAAAGCGTCGCACGCGCCCTGATCGAGGCGGTCTATGCCAGGGCCGACGCCGCTGGCTGTCCGTCGGTTTATTGGATGACGCAGGAATTCAACTACAAGGGCCGGATGCTGTACGATCAGGTCGGTCAAAAGACGCCGTTCATCCGCTACACGAGGAAAGCCGCATGATTGCCCGTGCGCTGATCCTTGCCACGTCGCTGGCGCTGACCGGCTGTGTGCCGGCCGAAAGCCCGCCGAACCGGCGCGCGGCCAACATTGCCCAGCTTCCGGCGATGAAGGCCTTCGCCGCCACCCGCGTCACCGCCCCGGGACGCCCGAATGCCGAGATCGCCCGCGACTTTCTGGAACTGACCTTCCGCATGGAAAGCGGTCGCGCCCTGCCCGCGCTGACCCGCTTTGAAGGGCCGATCCGTGTCGGCTTGCGCGGCACTGTGCCCGGCACCGCGCGCGCCGATCTGGACCGGCTGATCGCCCGGCTGCGGTCCGAAGCCGGGATCGACATCGCCCGTGCCGATACCGGCACCGCCGCCAACCTGACGCTTGAGTTCCTGCC
>JBBKVJ010000192.1:0-8110 GCA_037968375.1 Paracoccaceae bacterium
CCCAAGCGTCAGGCCGAGGCAACGGCGATGGAATATCTGACCAAGGTCAAGATCCCCGAACAGGCTGACAAGTTTCCCGGTCAGCTTTCGGGTGGTCAGCAGCAACGGGTGGCGATTGCGCGGTCACTGTGCATGAAGCCGCGGATCAAGCTGTTCGACGAGCCGACGTCAGCGCTTGACCCCGAGATGATCAAGGAAGTGCTCGACACGATGATCGAGCTGGCGGAAGAGGGCATGACGATGCTGGTGGTGACCCACGAGATGGGCTTTGCCCAGGCAGTGGCGAACCGGGTGATCTTCATGGATCAGGGCCAGATTGTTGAGCAGAACGAGCCGAAAGAGTTCTTCAACAATCCCAAATCCGACCGGACCAAGCTGTTCCTCAGCCAGATCCTGGGGCACTGAAGAGGGCAGGGCTTGCTCCCGCGCAAGCGGGCGTCAGCCGCCGCGCTCGCCCGGCAGGAAGAAATCCAGCACCGATCCGCGCCCGGCTTCAATCTCGATCCAACCGTCGCTCTCGAAATCGACGACAAGGGTCGCGGAGGTCGGATAGCGGGCGAAATCCGCGGTGGCGGGCGGATGCGCGGGCAGCATTGCGGCAAATTCGGCGATGCCGGGATTGTGGCCGATCATCATCACCGTCCGGCCCTTTGCCGCTTTCAGCGCTGCCATCAGCCCTTCTGGTTCGGCCTCGTAGAGCTTGCGGTCCCATGCGGGCGCGGGCGCGTCGGTCAGACCCTTTGCCACGCCCTCCCAGGTTTCACGCGTGCGGGTCGCGTCCGACGACAGCACCTCATCCGGCAGATAGTCGCGCGAGGCGAGCCATTGCCCAAGCTCCGCCGCCGCCGCCTTGCCGCGCCCGTTCAACGGTCGCTGGTGATCGGGCAGGGCAGCATTGTCCCAATCGGATTTTGCGTGCCGCGTGAGGATCAGGCGGCGATGGCCTTGGGGTGTCATGAATGAAAGCGCCTCATGTGATAGGCGGATTGAACCGCGAGCCTGCCATAGGTTTGGCTGACGGGGCAAGCGCGACGTACGGCACAGCCTTGTGTGAGACAGTCCTGGCCCGGCTCTGTGTCCAGATAGGCATGGCAGCGCGGCAGATCGTAGCCTTCGGGTGTAAGGGCGGTGGCCGGGCAAGCCGCGCGGCAGGGCTGACCGTCGCAGGTCGCGCAGGGCGGGGTGTCGGGCGATGGCGGCAGGTCCAGCCGCTGGGTCAACGCCAGAGCGCCCCGGTAGCTGACCATCAATCCGGCGGTGTCGTGGACCAGCAGATGCACCGGCGAGACCCAGGCCCGGCCCGACCGCGTGGCCCAACTTTGAAACGGCAGCCAGGGCGGGCCGGTAAACGGAAACAGCGCAGTTGCCTTGGCGGTAGCCGCGATGCCTGCGATGATCCGCCGCGACCAGCGGTCAAGCGGGTCCGCCCTGCCGTCTGACCATTCCGGGCCAGCTGTGATCCGCGCCCAGAAATCCGGCTCGCGCGGGCCAAGGAGAAGCAGAGTCTTGGTGCCTGCGGGCAGATGGTCTTGCGGTTCGGGATGAAAGCCGCCGAAGATATCAAGGCCCTTGCTGCGAACGACAGTTTCGAGCGTGGCGTAATCGGTGGCATTCATGGCGCAGTCATCGCGCGGGTGGGGTCACAACGCAAGACTGTCCTGGTGGCTCTCCCGCCGTGTGTCGCGGACCGAAGGTCCTCTCCTCACGTTGGGCGTGGCGCCGCGCTGGTCGCGCGGCGTGCCTCCGGCGGACATATTTGTACCAAAATGAAAGCGCGCCTTGTCGCCGGTGTCATCCGCCGCGCGGTTTCACGCGGGGCGCCGAGGAGCGGATGATCGAGCCTGCGCCATGTTCGGTGAACAGTTCCAGAAGACAGGCGTTGGGCGCCCGACCGTCCAAAATCACTGCCGCGCGCACGCCTGCGTCGATCGCGGCCAATGCCGTTTCGACCTTGGGGATCATGCCGCCCGCTATGGTGCCATCGTCCAACATCTGGCGCACTTCTTCGGGGGTCAGCTGTGTGACGACTTCTCCGGCGGCATTCTTGACGCCCGCGACATCGGTCAGAAGCAGCAGGCGGTCGGCCTTAAGTGCGCCTGCCAGCGCCCCCGCTGCGGTATCGCCATTGACGTTGAAGGTCTCGTTGTCGGCCATGCCAGTGGCGACCGGCGCTACAACGGGGATGATCCCCGCGCCGAAAAGATCGCGCAAAACCTGCACATTCATCTCAACCGGCTTGCCGACAAAGCCCAGTTCCGGGTCGTCGGCGACGCAGACGATCATGTCGTCGTCCTTGCCCGACAGGCCTACCGCCCGCCCGCCCGCATCGTTGATCGCCTGCACGATGCGCTTGTTCACGAGGCCCGACAGCACCATCTCGACGACCTCGACCGTAGCCTGATCGGTGACCCGCTTGCCGCGCACGAATTTGCTTTCGATACCCAGTTTTCCCAGCAGCTCGTTGATCATTGGACCGCCGCCATGCACGACGATCGGGTTCACTCCGACCTGCCGCATCAGCACGATATCGCGCGCGAAACTGGCCATCGCCTCGTCATCGCCCATCGCGTTGCCGCCGAATTTCACCACGACCACGGCGCCGGTAAAGCGCTGCAGATAAGGCAAAGCCTCGGACAGTGTTCTTGCGGTGCCGATCCAGTCTCGTTCCATGGTCTGCTTTTTCATCCGGTTGTCCCCGAGGTTCGTCCTTTTGTTAGGCCAGGGCGGCGGGCCTGCCAAGGGCGCATTGTCAAAGCCGGTCATCAGACTAGGATCGGGGCTGACAGGCGGGGGCGAAATGGCTGACGATTCGCAGAAGACACTGGTTCTGACCGGCGCCAGCCGCGGCATCGGCCATGCGACGGTGAAACGGTTTTCTGCCGGCGGCTGGCGGGTGCTGACCTGTTCGCGGCATCTGTTCGACGAGCGTTGCCCCTGGCCGGGCGGCGCCCACAACCATATTCAGATCGATCTGGCCGACCCGAAAGACACGATCTCGGCGATCGACCGGATCAAGGCGCGGCTGGGCGGCAAGCTGCATGCGCTGGTGAACAACGCGGGCATCTCGCCGAAGGGCGAGGACGGCGCGCGGCTGTCGACGCTGGATACCGATCTTCGGACCTGGGGTCATGTGTTCCACGTCAACTTCTTTGCCTCGGTGGTTCTGGCGCGGGGGTTGAAGGACGAACTGTCATCGGCCAAGGGCGCGGTCGTCAACGTCACCTCTATCGCAGGCGCGCGGGTGCATCCATTCGCGGGCGCTGCCTATGCCACGTCGAAGGCGGCGCTGGCGGCGCTGACGCGCGAGATGGCGTATGATTTCGGACCCTTGGGGGTCCGGGTCAACGCCATAGCGCCGGGCGAGGTGGAAACCGCGATCCTGTCACCGGGCACCGAAAAGATCGTTGCGGGTCTGCCGCTGAGGCGCCTTGGCCAGCCCGAGGAAGTGGCCGATGTGATCTGGTTCCTGTGTTCCGAGCAGTCAGGCTATGTCAGCGGCACAGAGATCGAAGTAAACGGCGGCCAGCACGTCTAGCCGCCAAATTCCTTGGGAAAGGAATTTGAAAAGTCTTTGCAAGACTTTTCGCCTCACTCCAGCGTCGCAATGATCGCCCGCAAGGTCTCGACCCCTTCGCCCTTTTCCGACGAGGTCAACACGATCGCGGGAAAGGCGGCGGGGTGTTTTGCCAGCGCCGCGCGGACCTGCGCCAGCACCTTTTCGCGCTCGACCGCCTTGACCTTGTCGGCTTTGGTCAGCACCACCTGGAACGTCACCGCCGCCCGGTCGAGCAGCGTCAGGATTTCCTCGTCCACCGCCTTGATCCCGTGCCGCAGGTCGATCAGTACGAAGGCGCGGCGAAGCGTCGCCCGGCCCGCAAGATAGGCCTTCAACAGGCGCTGCCATTTCTCGACCACCTTCACCGGGGCTTCGGCAAAGCCATAACCGGGCAGGTCGACCAGATACAGCGCCTCGCTCAACGCAAAATAGTTTATCTCCTGCGTCCGGCCCGGCGTGTTCGACGCCCGCGCCAGCGCCTTGCGCCCAGTCAGCGCGTTGATCAGCGTGGATTTGCCGACGTTCGAGCGGCCCGCGAAACAGACCTCGAGCCGGTCGGCAGGCGGCAGGCCGTCCATCGCCACAACGCCTTTCACGAATTCCGCCTCGCCCGCGAACAACAGACGCCCCGCCTCGTGCGCTTCGGCGTCGGGGGTATCGACCAGGGGGAAGGGCAGGGTCGTCATCCGATCACCTCGATGCTGTCGCCAAGGCATACCTCGCCGCCGGTCGTGACCTCGGCGTAGACGCCGAAATCCTGATGCCCCCAGATCTCCTGAAGCGCACCAAGCGTGTCGGCATCGCGTTGGCCTGTGCGGGTACTGGCGGTGGTCGCCAGACAGCGGGTGATCGGTTCGCGCACCTGCAATTCGGCGGCGCCAAGGCGCAGCCGCTTGCCAACCCAGTCAAGCTCGGCGCCAGAGGCAAGGCCGTCGAACACGATGTTGCCGCGCCAGCGTTGCGGTGAAAGTTTGCGACCGACCCTGTCCTCGACCGTCGCATGGCTGGCCAGACTGTTGAGGCTTACCGATGGAAAATCGGTATCGGTCATGCCGCGACCCGGCACCTTGTAAAGGCGGGCAGGCAATGCCCGGTCAACCGGGCAAAGCGGCGTGACCCAGTCAATGAACCGGGCCTCGTCGGCGGGGTCATCTGGGTTGAAAGTCAGATCGTCATGGTCGGGATGGTTGAGGGTCAAGAGGCCTGCAATCTCATCCAGACGCGACGATATCGCCATCAGGCCCGGTGCCTTGGCACCGCGCGAAAAGTTGGCGCAGGGGGCCCATTCCGGCGCGCTGCCGTTGACCCTGGCCGCGTCATGGGCCACTGCCCAGACCCTGTCGCTTGGGAAGGTATGCCCCGCCGTCAGCCGCACGGCCTGCAGTGCCTCGCGGCCATGCGACTTGATCGGATGCCGCCAAAGCTGTGCGACGCGCGTCGTCATTTCTTTCTGGGCTTGCCGGGCCCCGAGCCTTTCGCGGGTGTGCCCTTCGCCGCTGTAGGCGCGGCCTTCTTGCGCCCAAATCCCGACCGAATGTTGCCGAAAAGGTCGGGCCGGTGCCCGTGGCTGCGCATGATGATATATTGCTGGGTGAAAGTGATCGTGTTGTTGGCGATCCAGTAGACGATCAGACCTGACGCGAACGAGCCCAGCATGAACATGAAGACCCAGGGCATCCAGGCAAAGATCATCGCCTGCGTCGCATCCGTGGGCGCCGGGTTCAGCTTTTGCTGCAGCCACATCGAGATGCCCAGAAGCAGCGGCAGCACACCGATGAAGATCAGCGCCATCAGGCTGCCCGGTTCGGGCGCGGCGTAGGGCAGAAGACCATATAGATTGAAGATCGACGACGGGTCGGGCGCCGAAAGATCCTGCAGCCAGCCAAAGAACGGCGCGTGGCGCAGCTCGATCGTGACGAAGATAACCTTGTAGAGCGAAAAGAAGATCGGGATCTGCATCACGATCGGCAGGCAGCCCGCAGCGGGGTTCACCTTCTCGCGCTTGTACAGCTCCATCATCTCTTTTTGCATCCGGGCCCGGTCGTCACCGACCCGCTCTTTCAACTTCTCCATCTCGGGCTGCAATTCCTTCATCCGCGCCATCGAGATGTAGGATTTGCGCGCCAGCGGGAACAGGATCGCCTTGATGATCAGCGTCAGGCCGATGATCGCGAGGCCCATGTTGCCGATCTGCGCGTTCAGCCAGTGCAGCACCGCAAAAATCGGTTTGGTCAGAAAGAAGAACCAGCCCCAATCGATGGAATCGACGAATTTGTCGACATCGGTGGCGTTCTGGTAGTCGCGGATCGTGTCCCATTCCTTGGGGCCAGCAAACAGCCGCGTGCTGACCTCAAGTGTTGCCCCGGGGGCCAGTGCCTCGGCCCGCTGGCGTGCGACAGTGCGGTAGATATCCGCACCCGGATAGTGCTTGGCAACCGATGTGAAGGCGCGGCCGCGCTCGGGGATCAGGATCGTCTGCCAATAGTGATCGGTAAAGCCGATCCAGCCGGTCTCGGTCACTTCCGCCACCTCGGCGGGTGCACCTTCGGCGACGACCGGGGGCGCGTCTTCGATATCGTCGTAATCAAGTTCTTCCAGCGCGCCATCGGTCAGGCGCACAATGCCCTCGTGCAGGATGAAGAAGTTTTTCAGGTCGTTCGGCACGCCTTTGCGTTCGATCACGCCATAGGAATAAAGGCTGGCCGGATCGGCGCTGCGGTTTTCCACACGGTCGGCGACAGTGAACATATAGGCGTCGTCAATCACGATGCTGCGGGTGAAGGTCAGGCCCAGATCGTTGGTCCAGGTCAGCGTTACCGGATCGGCGATGGTCAGAGCATTGCTGCCGACCTGAGTCCAGACCGTATCCGGCCCCGGCAGATCGCCCGCAGCACCATCCCCGGCACCCCAGCCGAAGTAGGCGTAAATCGCGTTTTCCCTACCGGCGCGGGCCAGAAGCGTCACGTTCTCCGACCCCGGCTCGCGCGTTTCCTGGTATTCCTTCAGCGACAGATCGTCGATCCGGGCCCCGGCAAGCGAGATTGATCCAGCCAGAAGCGGCGTGTCGATGCGCACACGCGGCGCCTCGGCGGGCGCGTTGGTGGCGACGCCATCGGCCACCGCCGTCGGCCCGCCCTCCGACCCCACGACAGCCTTGTCGGTCGGGATCGTGCCCTCGGCGGCGACCTCGGGCGTGGTGGTGGGTGTGACCGGTGCCTCGGGCGGCGGGAAGAAAAAGAACCAGGCCAGGATCACCACAAAGCTCAGCGCCGTGGCGAGGAGGAGGTTCTTGTTCTGATCGTCCATATCGAAAAGGCCCTGCCGGTCGCGGAAAGTCTGGCAGGTTCAACTATCCGGGGGCCGAAAGGTCAAGGAGATTCGGCCCCGCAGCGACGGGACCGGACGTCAATGTGCGCGCCTGCAGGCCACATTTGGGGCGGCTGGTTCCGCCGGGCCACGTCAAACCGCGCGGCGCGTCACCTTCGGTGTCTGGGTCAGTTTCTTGGCATGACGCTCCATCCAGACAATCGTGTCCTCGAACGGCATCGGCCGGGCGATGCCGTAGCCCTGCACATGGTTGCAGCCCAACTGCGCCAGCATCGCGTGTTCGCCGACCCGCTCAACCCCTTCGGCCAGCGTCTCCAGCCCCAGCCGCTCGGCCAGGCTGAGGATTGCGGTGATCATCAACTGCTGGTCGCGGTCCTCGTCGACATTGATCACGAACGACCGGTCGATCTTGATCCGCCCCACCGAGAACCGGCGCAGGGCCGCAATCGAGGCATTGCCGGTGCCGAAATCATCAAGGTCGATCTTGCACCCCAGCTTGCCCAGAGCGGCAATCGAGCGCGGGATCGTCTCGTCGCCCGGATCGGCCATGACGGTTTCCAGGATTTCCACCGTCAGCCGCGCCGGCACCAGTTCGAACCGGTCCAACTCCCAAGCCAGTTTTTCGGCCAGACGCGGATTGCGCAGTTCTTCGGCGGCGAAATTCACCCCCAGCGTCGGCACCTTGTAGCCTGCCTTGTCCCAGGCCTTCAGCGCCGTCAGACCGTGAAATAGCATCACCTCGCCCAACCGCTCGATCTGGCCTGCCGAGGTCAGTGCCGGGATGAAGTCTTTGGGCGCGATCATGCCGCGTTCGGGATGCTGCCAGCGGGCCAGAGCCTCGAACCCCGAAACCTCGCCGGTATCGGTGGAAATCTGGGGCTGGAACCAGGGCCGGATCTGCCCGGTTTCCAACGCTTCGACCACATCGGCCTCAAGCGCCACGCGGCGCGTGGATTCGCGCTGCCGATTGGGCGTAAGCGACCTGACCGCCGCCGCGCCGCTGGTGCGCGCCTCGTCAAGCGCGTCAAGTGCTGCGGCAATCGTCGCCTCGCCCGTCGGACGCGGCGCGCGGCCCGCCAGGCAGAATCCGACCGAGGCGGTCACATGGATGCGTGCCGTCTCGGCCATGATCGGCTCGCGCACCGCCGCCTGCATCCGGGCGGCAACCTGCACGGCGGTTTCCAGATCGGCGCGCAGCACCGGCCCGAAGGCGGCCCCGAAGACCCC
>JBBKVJ010000193.1:0-3165 GCA_037968375.1 Paracoccaceae bacterium
GAATGAACGGAAGAGCATGCAGGACATGTGGCGAGGTCATCGTGATCAACTCCGTGAACTGTCCGCGCTGCGGTGCGACCCTGCCAACCATGCCGTTGACCGCACGAACGTGGGTCTATGCGGTGCAATTGCTTGGGCTCTTGCTGGTAATTGGGCTGATCGTTTGGTTTGGGAGAGGTTGAGCGTATGACCCACCATCTCGCCGAGCTGAACATCGGTCGTCTGATCGCCGAACCCGGCGATCCGCGGGTGGCCGAGTTCATGGCGGCGCTTGACCGGATCAACGGGCTGGGGCGGAGGATGCCGGGCTTTGTGTGGATGATGGAGGGGTCGGGCGAACCGGGAACCGGCAATACCGAAAATGTCATTGGCAATGATCCGAATTTTGTGGCGAACCTTTCGGTCTGGGAAAGCGTTGAGACGCTGCAGACATTTGTGTTCGACACCGTGCACCGGCAGTTCTATGAACGCCGTCAAGATTGGTTCGAGGTGCTGGGCGACCAGCATTTCGTCATGTGGTGGGTGCCAAAAGGGCATCGCCCAACACTGGACGAGGCGCTTGAACGCCTTGCCATGAGGCAAAATGCGGGGGACGGCGATCAGGCTTTCGGCTGGTCGTATCTGAAAGAGGCCGGCCAAAAAGGACCGCGCCGATGCAACCCTATCGCAGCGGAGTAACTGCAATGAAATCGAGCAACGTACTGAAATCACTGGTATTGGCGGCATTGCTGCCAGCCTCTGTCGCGGCGGCGACCGATCTGCCGCCGCTGGCCGACAACGAACGCGTGTCGCGCGAGTTTCTGGCCGTGGCCGTGGGCGACGAGATCCGGCAGGAATGCCCGTCGATCTCGGCCCGGCTGATCTATGTCTTGCGCAAGGCCAACGATCTGGAAAACTACGCTATCTCCTTGGGTTACACCAAGGACGACATCCGCGAGATGCGCAAGAACTCCGAGAACAAGGCCGCATTGCGCGCCCGGCGCGACGCCTATCTGACCGAGAACGGCGTGGTTGTGGGTGACGCCGACAGCTATTGCCGCCTTGGTCGCAAGGAGATCGCCGAGGAAAGCCTGATCGGATCGCTGATCTGGGCGCGCTGACCCAAGGTCGCATCGGTCCACGGATATCCGCCCCCGCACACGGGCGGGTATCCGCGACCCCGGAACCGCGGACCCCGCACATTTTTCCCGGCTGGGAGCGCTGAGCGGCCCACGCTGAGCGGCCCACATAGCCTGCGCTGATTTGCGCCGTTATACTTGGCATGGCGGCGCGCCTATGGTTAGTGCTGTGACGAAAGCCAAGGGCCGATGCGGGCTGTGGGAGTGGGCAATGACCGACCTGAAGAAGATCATCATCGACGGGCGCGAGATCGAGGTCGATCCGGCGCTGACGCTGATCCAGGCCTGCGAGCAGGCGGGTGTCGAAATCCCGCGCTTTTGCTATCATGAGCGTCTCAGCATCGCGGGCAACTGCCGGATGTGTCTGGTCGAGGTGGTCGGCGGCCCGCCCAAGCCCACCGCCAGCTGCGCGATGCAGGTGAAAGACCTGCGGCCCGGGCCGGAAGGTCAGCCGCCGGTGGTGAAAACCAACTCAGCCATGGTCAAGAAGGCCCGCGAGGGGGTGATGGAATTCCTGCTGATCAACCATCCGCTTGACTGCCCGATCTGCGATCAGGGCGGTGAATGCGACCTGCAGGATCAGGCGATGGCCTATGGCGTCGATTTCAGCCGCTTTCGCGAACCCAAGCGCGCCACCGAGGACCTTGACCTTGGCCCGCTGGTCGAGACCCACATGACGCGCTGCATCTCTTGCACCCGCTGCGTGCGGTTCACCACCGAGGTCGCGGGCATCCATCAGATGGGCCAGACCGGGCGAGGCGAGGATGCCGAGATCACCAGCTACCTCAACCAGACGCTCGATTCGAACCTGCAGGGCAATATCATCGACCTCTGCCCGGTGGGGGCGCTGGTCTCAAAGCCCTATGCCTTCACGGCGCGGCCGTGGGAGCTGACCAAGACCGAGACCATCGACGTGATGGACGCGCTGAGCGCGTCGATCCGGGTCGATACCAAGGGCCGCGAAGTGATGCGCATCCTGCCGCGCAATCATGACGGTGTGAACGAGGAATGGATTTCCGACAAGACGCGCTTTGTCTGGGACGGGTTGCGCCGCCAGCGGCTGGACCGGCCTTACGTGCGCTCGGGCGGCAAGCTGAAACCGGCAAGCTGGCCCGAGGCCTTGGCCGCCGCCACCAAGGCGATGAAGGGCAAGAAGCTGGCCGGGCTGGTCGGTGATCTGGCCCCGGTCGAGGCGGCGTTTGCCCTGAAGGCGCTGATCGAGGGGCAGGGCGGGCAAGTCGAATGCCGCACCGATGGCGCGAAGCTGCCTGCGGGCAACCGCTCGGCCTATGTCGGAACGGCGCGGATCGAGGATATCGACAGCGCGAAGTCGATCCTGCTGGTCGGCTGCAATCCCCGCATCGACGCGCCGGTTCTGAACGCGCGCATCCGCAAGGCCTGGACGCATGGCGCCAATGTCGGTCTGGTCGGTGAGGCCGTCGATCTGACCTACGACTACGCCCATATCGGCACCGACCGCGCGGCGCTGACCGGGTTGGTCGACGAAGCCCGCAAGAACGGCCCGGATGGCAAGCCGGGCGTGGTGATTATCGGCCAGAGCGCCATTGCCGAGGCCGATGGCGCGGCGGTTCTGAGCCAGGCGATGCAGCTATGCGATGTGCTGGGCGTCAAGCTGCTGGTGCTGCACACCGCCGCGTCGCGCGTCGGCGCGATGGATGTGGGTGCGGTGACCGAGGGCGGGATTGTCAAGGCGCTGGACGGGGCCGAGGTGGTCTACAATCTGGGCGCTGACGAGGTGGACATCGCCGAAGGGCCGCTGGTGATCTATCAGGGGTCGCATGGCGACCGGGGCGCGCACCGCGCCGACATCATCCTGCCCGCCGCCGCCTGGACCGAGGAAAGCGGCCTCTTCGTCAACACCGAAGGCCGCCCGCAACTGGCGCTTCGTGCCAGCTTTGCACCGGGCGAGGCCAAGGAAAACTGGGCGATCCTGCGCGCCCTGTCGGCCGAAATGAACGCGACGCTGCCGTTTGATTCGCTGGCCGCCCTGCGCCGCGCGCTGGTCAAGGAGGTTCCGCACCTGGGC
>JBBKVJ010000194.1:0-14550 GCA_037968375.1 Paracoccaceae bacterium
AGGATCAGGGCGTGGCCGTGGGTGTATTTGTGGGCGTCTCCCGCGGAGCTTGGCATGCGGTCGTGTTTGTCGAGGGATGCAGCGAATGGTTGTTCAGTCGGTCGCTCAACTAGATAAACGAATGCGTCGCTCCTCAGCGGCCCGGGCAACTCAGGGATTTTGCCCAATCCGAGCCCGATATCCACGACTACAAACTTGGGCGAGATAAGAGGCGCGGCATCCAAGAAATGCCCGAGTTTTGGCCTGTGGAACGCCACTGTCAGATGCGCGCCCACTTCGTTTGCCCAAACGTCATTGCCATCGACGAACCTTCCTGAATCGGCGTCGAGCGTCGAGACAATGTCCAAAGCTACGACGAATGGAGGTTGATCTTCGCCAAACAACCAAAGCTCATCCTTCATGATCTGGTGATATTGCTCGATCAGTTCGGGGGGCGGTGTGTAAGGGCGCGTCAACCCGGTGCCAAAGACTGCATCAACTACGATGTCGACTTCCAATATCTCGGCATTCGCGAACAGTCCAACTTCCCCAATCTCCAACCACCGCTCATAATTCACCCGCGCATCCGGCGGCAGTTTTTCGGGGTCGCCGTAAAGAAACACCTCCACCTCCCAACCCCACTCCTTCAGCAATCGCGCCACCACGAACCCATCGCCGCCGTTGTTTCCCGGCCCGCACAGCGCCACGGCGCGGTGCGAGGTTTTCGCGAGTTCGGGCCATTCCTCGAACACCGCATCGACGACACCGCGACCGGCGCGCTCCATCAGCTCCAGCCCGGTCACTTCGCCCGAGGCAATCGCGGCCGCCTCGATAGCGCGCATCTGGGCGGCGGTGAGAAGTTCGGTCATGGCATCCGCCTTCGTGTTCGCAAACCGCCCGGCAATCGCGCAGTTTGCACAAAATTTGGGCAACTGCCCGAGAATCTCCGGGCCAAGCCCCTGCCCCGGACCCTAGCGAATTGTCCCCCCATGGGGAAAGTGGTCTGACCGCCCCGAAGTGAATACCAAGGGAGACCTGCGGCGATGAAGAAGATCGAGGCGATCATAAAACCCTTCAAGCTCGACGAGGTGAAGGAAGCGTTGCAGGAGGCCGGGGTTCAGGGCCTTTCGGTGATCGAGGTCAAGGGCTTCGGACGGCAAAAGGGCCACACGGAACTCTACCGCGGCGCCGAATACGTCGTCGACTTCCTGCCCAAGGTGAAGATCGAGGTGGTTCTGCCCGACGCCCAGGTCGATGCCGCCATCGAGGCGATCACCCAGGCCGCAAAGACCGACAAGATCGGCGACGGCAAGATCTTTGTCTCGACCATCGAACAGGCGATCCGCATCCGCACCGGCGAGACCGGCGACGACGCGCTCTGATCCGCCCCGAACGCATAGACCAACACTCAAGAAGGGTTCATCCAGATGAGCAAGAAAGATGTTCTGAAACGGATCAAGGACGAGGATATCGAATATGTCGACATCCGGTTCACCGATCCGCGCGGCAAGCTGCAGCATGTGACGCTGGTCAATGACCTGATCGACGAGGATTTCTTCGACGAAGGCTTCATGTTCGACGGCTCGTCGATCGCCGGTTGGAAGTCGATCGACCAGTCCGACATGAAGCTGATGCCGGATGCGGATTCGGTCTACATCGACCCGTTCTATGCCGAAAAGACGCTGTGCATCCATTGCAATGTCGTCGAGCCCGACACCGGTGAGGCCTACAGCCGCGATCCGCGGTCGACCGCGACCAAGGCCGAGGCCTATCTCAAGTCAACCGGCATCGGTGACACCGCCTATTTCGGGCCCGAGGCCGAGTTCTTCCTTTTTGACGATGTGCGCTATTCGGTGACGCCACAAAAGGTGTCGTTCCAACTGGACAGTTCGGATGCCGCCTGGAACACCGATGCCGAATACGAGATGGGCAACCTTGGCCACCGTGCGCCGCACAAGGGCGGCTATTTCCCGGTCAACCCGATCGACGCCAGCCAGGATATCCGCAGCGAGATGCTGTCGACGATGAAGCGGATGGGCATGAAGGTCGACAAGCACCACCACGAGGTGGCCTCGGGCCAGCACGAGCTGGGGCTGATCTTTGGCGGGCTGGTCGAGCAGGCCGACAACATCCAGAAGTACAAATACGTGATCCACAACGTCGCCCACGCCTATGGCAAGACCGCGACCTTCATGCCGAAACCGATGAAGGGCGACAACGGCAGTGGCATGCATGTGAACATGTCGATCTGGAAGGCCGGCAAGCCGATCTTCGCGGGCGATAAATATGCCGATCTGAGCCAGGAGGCGTTGTGGTTCATCGGCGGCATTCTGAAGCACGCCAAGGCGCTGAACGCGCTGACCAACCCCGCGACGAACAGCTACAAGCGGCTGATCCCGGGCTTCGAGGCGCCGGTGCTGCGGGCCTATTCGGCGCGCAACCGGTCGGGCTGCGTGCGTATTCCGTGGACCGAAAGCCCCAAGGCCAAGCGCGTCGAGGCGCGGTTCCCCGATCCCGCAGCGAACCCCTATCTGGCGTTCGCGGCCCTCTTGATGGCCGGGCTGGACGGGATCAAGTCGAAGACCGATCCGGGGCCTGCATCGGACAAGGACCTTTACGACCTGCCGCCTGAGGAGCTGGCCGAGATTCCGACGGTTTGCGGGTCGCTCCGCGAGGCGCTGGAGGCTTTGGAAGCCGATCATGCGTTTTTGCTGGCCGGAGATGTCTTCACCCGCGACCAGCTTGAGGGCTACATGGCGCTGAAGTGGGAAGAGGTTTACGCCTACGAACACACGCCGCATCCGGTGGAATATCAGCTGTATTATTCCTGCTGAGCGGATGGAGGGCTGAAGCCGCCCTACGGAACCGGAGTTTGAATGGGGCGCCTTCGGGCGCCCTTTATCGTCATTCACCTGTCAACAACACTAGCCCGGAACAAAGGCGCGCATGCGCCGCCGGGAAGCGGCTGACCGCCCCGTCACGCCGAAGGCGTACCTATGGGCACGACGGTCAGCCGATGCCCTCTGTTGGGCAGATTGATTGTGAACACACCTGCCGCGATGGCAGGCCCTGAGCCACGCTCAGGGTTCGACACTCGCGTGATCCGGCAGCGCCGCGCGGGCCTCGCGCGGCAGGCTTTCCATCGCCATCATGTAGGTGTGGATCGAAAACACCACCGCGCCGGTGTTGGGCAGGCGCAGCAGGCATTGTCGTTCCGAACGCAAATACGGCGCCGGGCCTTGCGTTTTTGGCCTCGGGTCGGCCTCGCGGCGCGGGTGGTAGAGGTCGGGCACCATGTAGGGATGCGCGTTCATCCGCATCAGCGGGCGGTCGGGCCGGATCGCATCGAACAGACGCTGGACCCGGGGCGCAACATCGCTGTCGTAGCTGGGCACAGGGACATGGATGCGGGTCAGCGGGCGGTTGATCTTTTCGGCCAGTGTCCAGGACGCCGGAAAGCACAGGATAGCACCTGTCAGGATATGTTCGGCCTCGGGGCCGAGCTGCATCAGGCACAGGTCCTCCTGCACGAGGCGGCCCAGCGTCAGAAGTGGCGCGTCGGGGTCCAGCGGCACAGTCACGCCATCGGGGCGGATCGCGGCGTCGGCGCCCATCTCGAACCCCTGGCCGGGCAGACGGCGCAGAACCTCGGCGTAGAGTTCCCGCGCGGCAGCAAGTGCTGACCCGGCCAGCGCATGAACATCGCCCTGACGTTCGGCGATCAGCCCGTCGCGCAGCGCCATCTGCCCGGCATAGGCGTCATCGACAATCAGCCAATCGGCGGGATCAAGCGGCACGATGCCCGGCAGCCGCGCCATGCGCGGGTCAAGCCAGGGATAGGCAGGCAGCGATGATTGCAGGACCGGGGCCATGACGGACAAGGCTAGCGGGCGCGGACCGGCGCGAAAAGTCGAATCCGACACCACAATTGGTCGGGAACGTGCGTGACGCGGTGTGCGGATCGCGCCGATGCTGGCCTGGCATTCCGGAGGGACAAGATGAACGAGCACTACCGCGAGACCCGCAAGATCGACCCGACCAAGGGCGCGCATTTGCCCGATGGCAGCCCGAACGATGCCGACCGGATCGAGATCGGGCCGACGCAGCTGGCGTTCCGCGAGTGGGAGGCGTCGGGGCTGGTGCTGCCGAACCTCAAGGCGATGCGCGAATTTCGCTGGAAACGGCTGACCCAGGCCATCGTCGACCGCGATCTGGGCGGCCTCTTGATGTTCGATCCCTTGAACATCCGCTATGCTACCGACACCACCAACATGCAGCTTTGGAACAGCCACAATCCGTTCCGCGCGGTGCTTTTGTGCGCCGACGGCTACATGGTGATCTGGGACTACAAGAATTCGCCGTTCCTGGCCGAGTTCAATCCGCTGGTCCGCGAAAGCCGCTCTGGCGCGTCGATGTTCTATTTCGCCACCGGCGACCGGCACGAACACGCCGCCAAGGCTTTTGTCGCGGATGTGGAAGAGGTGATGACCGCCCATGCCGGCACCAACAAGCGGATCGCCATCGACAAGATCATGGTCACGGGCCTGCGCGCCTTCGAGGCCGCCGGGTTCGAAGTGCACGAAGGCGAGGAGGTCACCGAAAAGACCCGCGCGATCAAGGGCGTGGACGAGATTCTTGCGATGCGTTGCGCGCATCATGCCTGCGAAACGGCAATTGCCGAGATGGAACGTGCCGCCCGCGCGGGCGTGCCAAAGGGCAACATGAGCGAGGATGACATCTGGGCCGTCCTGCACGCCGAGAACGTCAAGCGCGGCGGCGAATGGATCGAAACGCGGCTTCTGGCCTCGGGGCCGCGCACCAACCCGTGGTTTCAGGAATGCGGGCCGCGGATCGTGCAAAATAACGAGATCGTGGCCTTTGATACTGACCTGATCGGCAGCTACGGCATCTGCATCGACATCTCGCGCACCTGGTGGATCGGTGACGCCAAGCCGACCAATGCGATGATCCACACGATGCGCCACGCGCACGAGCACATCATGACCAATATGGAGATGCTGCGCCCCGGCGTCAGCATCAAGGAGCTGTGCTTCGGCGGCCACCACCTGGATGACGCGTTTCAGGCCCTGAAATACGGCTGCAAGATGCATGGCGTCGGCCTTTGCGACGAGTGGCCGCTGGTCGTTTATCCCGACAAGTGGCAGGACGGCGCCTTCGATTATGTGCTTGAGCCGGGGATGGTGCTGTGCGTCGAGGCCTCGGTCGGGGCCGAAGGCGGCGGCTTTTCGATCAAGCTTGAGGATCAGGTGCTGATCACCGAGACCGGATACGAGAACCTGACGACCTATCCCTTCGATCCAAGACTTATGGGCGAGGTCTGAGCGGCTGCGGCACGACCGTAAGCCCGAAATGCATCAAGACCCGAGCCCGGTCACTGCGCCTCACCATGCCGTGACGGCGCCGACATCGCGCTTGCGGGCCGCAGGTATCGTGCCCAGTCTTCCACAAGGCACGATCTGCGGCAGTCGAGGAGACGGCGATGGCGATGGAAAAGGTAAGCTTCAAGGGCGCGTCGGGGGCGCTGCTGGCCGCCCGGCTGGATCTGCCCGACGGGCCGCATCTGGCGACGGCACTTTTCGCGCATTGCTTCACCTGCGGCAAGGATATCGCCGCCGCCCGCCGCATCGCGGGGCGGCTGGCAGCGATGGGCATCGCGGTGCTGCGTTTCGATTTCACCGGGCTTGGCCACAGCGAGGGCGAGTTCGCCAACACCACCTTCGCCTCGAATGTCGGCGATCTGGTCGCTGCGGCGGAATATCTGAGCGGGCGCGGCATGGCACCCGCGCTGATCATCGGCCATTCGCTGGGCGGCGCTGCAGTGCTGCGGGCCGCGCCCCAGATCGCCTCGTCGAAAGCCGTCGTCGTCATCGCCGCACCATTCGATCCCGATCACGTGACGCATAATTTCGGCGATGCGTTAGAACGGATCGCCGCTGACGGCAGCGCCGAGGTCAGTCTGGCCGGCCGCTCGTTCCGGATCGGCAAGGGTTTTGTCGATGATGTGAGGGCGGAAAATCTGGGCCCGGTGATCGCCAAACTGGGCCGCGCACTTCTGGTGCTGCACGGCCCGCGCGACGCCACCGTCAGCATCGACAATGCGGCGCGCATCTTCATGGCCGCAAAACATCCCAAAAGCTTCGTCACGCTGGACAACGCCGATCACCTGATTTCGACCCCTGCCGATGCCGAATACGCCGCCGAGGTGATCGCGGCCTGGTCGGCGCGTTACCTCGATCTCAAGACCCCTGCCCCACCACCCGGCGCGCCCGAAGGCATCGTGCGGGTCTCTGAGGCCGATCCCAAGGGGTTCTTGCAGGACATCACCTCGGGCAGCCACCACCACGCGCTGGCCGATGAGCCCCTGGCCTATGGCGGCACCAACCGGGGAATGTCGCCCTACGGGTTCCTCAGCGCGGGTCTGGGTGCCTGCACCTCGATGACGATCCGGATGTATGCCCGCCGCAAGGGCTGGCCGCTGACCCATGTCCGGGTCGATGTGAGCCACGACAAGGTGCACGCGCAGGATGCGGCGGCGGCGGCGGGCGGCAAGGCAGATGTCTTTTGCCGCGAGATCACGCTGGAGGGCGAACTGGATGCGGATCAGCGGACAAAACTGCTGGAGATCGCCGACAAATGCCCGGTCCACCGGACGCTCGAAAAAAGTGCGAAAGTCGAGACCCGGCTTATCCCGGTGCCGTGAAGCCCGCGGCCTTGTGGCTGCCGTCACAATAGGGTTTCGATTTCGACTGCCCGCAGCGACACAGAAACGCCTTTTGGACCCGGTCGATGGTGGCCCCGGTGCCGCTGACGATCTCCAGATTTCCGGTCAGCTTCAACGGCCCGTCCACTTGCGGATCGACGGCCAGCGGCCCGTCCCGCGCCTCCAGCGGTGCAGACGCCTTGTGCGCAGGCTCGCCCGTCGCTGCGAACCCGGCGTCGACATGGCTGCCGTCGCAATAGGGTTTGTGCCTGGACGCGCCGCAGCGGCAGAGAACCGCACGCGGGCTCGGCTGCGCGTCGCCGCCGATGGTCAGCGGGGCCTCGATCGCCAGCGGTCCGTTCTCCAGCACCCTGACCGTGTTGACCAAAGGCGGCGCCTCAGCCGTCTCGGCGCCGTCGTTCCGCGCCACCCGGATCGCGCCCGAAGGGCAGATGCGCCCGATATGCAGAACCGCCTCGGCGGGTGCCGCATCGGGATGGATCCACGCGCCCTTGACGCCGTCCCGAAAGACATCCGGGCGTCCCAGCACACAGCGCCTTGCGTGAATACAGCGATGGCTGTCGAAGGTCACGGTAACTTCGCGGCCCTTGATTACCTGGATCGCCATGTGCTTCTCCCCAAATCGACCTGCCGACTGTCAGGCGCTTTTCAACCGACCGCGCCGCCCTGTTGCCCAGTCGGCCACCGCAGCCCCGAAGGCCGCGAACAAGGGCCGTGACACCGGATCACCCGCCGCGTTCCATTCCGGATGCCACTGCACCGACATCGTGAAGCCCGGTGCACCCTCGATATAGATCGCCTCGGGCGTGCCATCTGGCGCCACACCGTCGATCACCACGCGGGCACCTGCGCGGTTGATGCCCTGACCATGCAGCGTGTTGGTCATTACCTCTTCGGCCCCCATCAGCCGGTGAAACGGGCCACCCGGCGTGAACCTTACCGCATGGCGCAGGGCGAACTTCTCTTCCATCGTGCCGTCGGGCGGCATCCGGTGGTTCATCCGACCCGGCAGATCGCGGATCTCGGGATAAAGCGTGCCGCCCATCGCCACATTGACCTCCTGAAAGCCGCGGCAGATGCCGAGGAATGGCTGACCGCAGTCCACGCAGGCCCGGATCAGCGGCAGGGCGATGGCATCGCGGGCCCGGTCAAAGGCACCATGCGCCTCGGTCTCGTCCTCGCCGTACTCGCCGGGATGCACATTCGGACGGCCACCGGTAAAGACGAAACCGTCGCAGATCTCCATCAGTTCGGCGACGCTGACCAGTCGCGGATCGGCAGGGATGACCATTGGTACCGCACCCGCGACCTCGGCCACGGCCTGCGAATTGATCGCACCCGTCGCATGCGCCGGATACTGATCGTTCAGAAGATGCTGGTTGCCGATGATACCGACGACGGGCCGCGCCATGTTTGCCTCATACAGGTTTTTTGCAACCTTACAGAGGGAATGCGCTCCGGTGAAGCCCATCCGGACAGGCCCGGGGTCAGACCTCGCCCGAAAACCCCGCCGCCTCGATCCCGGCCAGCGCTGCGGAGGCATCGTTTTCCGACGTATCGCCGGTGACACCGACGGCGCCCACGACCTCGCCCTTGCGGCCGCGCACCAGAACACCGCCCGGCACCGGCACGACCTTGCCGCCATAAAGCCCGTTCATCGCGCCCAGAAAATACGCCTGGGCATCGGCCCGCGCCTGCAACGCGGTGCCCGCGATCCCCAGCATCACCGCGCCGTAAGCCTTGGCCTCGGCCAGCTTGAACCGCCCCGGCGAAGCGCCATCCTCGCGCGCCGCCGCGATCACATGGCCGCCGGCATCCAGCACCACCACAGTCAGCGCCTTCAACTCCATCTCGCGGCCCTTAGCCAGCGCCACCTTTACGATTGTTTGCGCTTTCCTCAACGAAATCATCTGCTTGTGCCTTTCATTTTGGTATAAATATGGTCCGGGGAGCGCGAGGGGGTCGCTATTGTCGCGCCATTGGTCCGAGAGACAATGGCGACAACCCCTCGCACCCCGGACCCTCCATCAGCGCGCCGCTTCGGCCTTCAACTCCAGCCGCCGCGCATGCAGCACCGGCTCGGTATAGCCCGAGGGTTGCACCCGCCCCTTGAAGACCAGATCGCACGCCGCCTGAAACGCGATGCCGTTGTAATCCGGCGCCATCGGCCGATAGGCCGGATCGTCCGCGTTCTGGCGATCCACTACCGCCGCCATCTTCTGCATCACCACCATTACCCCGGCCTCGCTGACGACATCATGATGCAGCCAGTTGGCGATGTGCTGCGCCGATATCCGGCAGGTGGCGCGATCCTCCATCAGGCCGATATCATTGATGTCGGGCACCTTGGAGCAGCCCACACCCTGGTCGATCCAGCGTACCACATAGCCCAGGATGCCTTGCGCATTGTTGGCGACCTCGCGCAGGACCTGATCTTCAGTCCACTTGCGATAGGTTGCCAGCGGAATCTCCAGCAGCGCGTTGACATAGGCGCGCCGCCCGCCCTTTTTCAATCCGGCCTGCACCGCAAAGACATCGATGCGGTGATAATGCAGCGCATGCAGCGTGGCCGCCGTCGGTGACGGCACCCAGGCAGTGTTGGCGCCGGCCTTCGGGTGTTCGATCTTCGTCTCCAGCATCGCCGCCATCAGGTCGGGCGCGGCCCACATGCCTTTGCCAATCTGCGCCTTGCCCGACAGCCCGCATTCCAGCCCGATATCGACGTTCTGGTTCTCATAGGCGGTGATCCAGCCCTTGCGCTTGATGAAATCCTTGCGGCTGAAAGGACCCGCCTCCATCGAGGTGTGGATCTCGTCGCCGGTGCGGTCAAGAAAGCCGGTGTTGATGAACGCCACACGATGTTTCGCAGCACGGATGCATTCCTTGAGGTTGACGGATGTGCGCCGTTCCTCGTCCATGATGCCCAGCTTCACGGTATGCTGCGGCAGGCCCAGAACCTGTTCGACCCGAGTGAAAATCTCGTCCGCAAACGCCACTTCTTCCGGCCCGTGCAACTTGGGTTTGACCACATAGACCGACCCTTTTGTCGAATTGCGCGGACCTTCGGTCTTTTGCAGATCGTGCATCGCGATCAGCGTTGTCACCACCGCGTCGATCAACCCTTCGAACACCTCACCACCCTCGGCATCCAGGACCGCTGGGTTGGTCATCAGGTGGCCGACGTTGCGGACCAGCATTAGCGCCCGGCCCTTGAGCGTTACCGCGCCCGAGCCATCAGGCGCGGTATAGGTCGGGTCGCCCTCCAGTTTGCGGATCAGGCTTTTGCCGCCCTTCTCAAAGCTTTCGGACAGATCGCCCTGCATCAGGCCCAGCCAGTTGCGGTAGGCGCCGATCTTGTCCTCGGCATCGACGCAGGCAACGGAATCCTCGCAATCCATGATCACCGACACCGCACTTTCCAGCCGCACATCGGCCAGCCCGCACTGATCATGGGCGCCCATCATGTGGGTCCGGTCAAAGACCAACTCGACATGCAGCCCGTGGTTGCGCATCACCACCGCGTCGGGCGCGCGGGGATGGCCACGGTAGCCGACGAATTTCTCAGGTTCCGCCAAAGGCAGATCGTCGGCCAGTAGCTGGCCTTGATGCACGTGATAGCGCTGCACATCGGCATGGCTGGCGCCGGCGATCGGGAAGGCCTGATCCAGAAACACCTGCGACCGCGCCACGACACGCGCGCCGCGGCCTTTGTCGTAGCCGCCGGGCGGCGGCGGGCTGCCCATCGCATCGGTGCCGTAAAAGCTGTCGTAAAGTGACCCCCAGCGGGCGTTGGCGGCGTTCAGCGCGTAGCGAGCGTTGGTGACCGGCACCACCAGCTGCGGCCCGGCGATGGTCGCGATCTCGGGGTCGGTATGCGCGGTCTCGATGCTGAAATCACCGCCTTCGGGCAGCAGATAGCCGATCTCTTCCAAAAACGCCTTGTAGGCGTCGTGGTCGTGCGGCTGATTGCGGTGCTGGACGTGCCAGGCGTCGATCTGGCCCTGCAGCACCTCGCGTTTCTCCAGAAGGGCGCGGTTCTTCGGGCCCAGGTCGGCAACGATGCCGGCAAAACCCGCCCAGAACGCCTTGGGTGCAATGCCGGTGCCCGGCAGCGCCTCATCCTCGATGAAGGCGGCAAGGGCGGCATCCACCTGCAATCCGGCGCGGTCGGTTCTGTCGGTCATTGGTCTGTCCCCCGGAGTTTTGGTCTGGCTGGCAGCGAGATAGAGGAAAGCCGGGCCGACAGCAACAAATGCGGTCCGGAAATCTTACCGGAAACGCGCAGAGCGAAAACTTAGCCACATCGCTAAGTTACCCTAGACAGGCGCGTGGGAATCATCCATTGTTAGTTATATGACTAAACATGATCCCAGCCTCGACCGCCTGTTCCATGCCCTTGCCGATCCGACAAGACGCGGCATCGTCGAGCGGTTGCTGGACGGGCCCGCCACGGTGTCGGAGCTAGCAGCACCCACCGGCATGGCGCTGCCCACGGTGATGAAGCACATCTCGGTTCTGGAAGAGACCGGCCTGGTCCGCTCGACGAAATCCGGCCGCACCCGCACCGTCGAGGCGACACCCGCCCCGCTGACCGCCGCGCAAGCCTGGATCGAGGATCAGCGCGCGGTCTGGGATGCGCGCCTCGACCGCCTGGAAGATTACCTTGCCACCCTGCCAAAGGAGCCAAAAGATGTCTGACCTCGACCTGAATCTGCACCGCATTCTCAAGGCGCCGCGCCGCACTGTCTGGCGCTGCTGGACCGAACCCGAGCACTTCAAGCACTGGTTCGTGCCGAAGCCGCATACGGTCACCGAGGCGGTGGTCGACCTGCGCCCCGGGGGCCGGTTCTTCACTCGGATGCTGGTCGATGGCAAGGAGTATCCCAACGATGGCAGTATCCTTGAGGTGGTCCCGCATGAACGGCTGGTGTTCACCGACCTGTTGCTGCTCGATTGGCAGCCGGTCGCGAAGCCGGGGCTGGGTTTTACCGCGATCCTGACATTCGCCGATCACCCGCAAGGCACAGAATACACCGCCGTCGCCCGCCACGGCAGCGCCAAGACCAGCAAGCAGCACGCGGATATGGGCTTTCACGACGGCTGGGGCACGGTGGCGACGCAGCTTGAAGCTTATGCGCAGGGGTTGGGCAAATGACGGTACAAGAGATCGCAAGCCGCACAATGCAGTTGGAACGTGTCATCGACGCGCCGATCAGCGCGGTCTAGGACACCTGGGTTGATCCTGACAGCCTGCCGAAATGGTGGGGGCCGGACGGGTTTTCGTGCCGGACCACGCGCATCGACCTGCGCGAAGGCGGCGAATGGGTGTTCGACATGATCGGCCCCGACGGCACGATCTATCCCAACCACCACCGCTATACCCGCATGGAGACGGGCAAGCGGATCGACTACACGCTGCTATGGGGTGAGAACGGGCCAAAGCATGCCGATGCGCGGGTGCTGTTCGAACCCCTGGGCGACAGGACCAAAGTCAACCTCGCCATGACCTTCCTCACGGCCAAGCAATACGCCGAGGCGAAAGACTTCGGTGCCGTCGAATTGGGCCAGCAGACGCTGGGCAAGCTCGCCACCGTGGTCGAAGCGCGCCAGATGTCTGGCTGAGTGCCGCCGCAGCGGGGCCTAGCTGCCCGTCGTTGCGGTGCCTTCGGTCGCGGTGCCTTGGGTCGTCGTGGCATCGGGGGGCTCCGGCGCGCCGATCAAATCGTCGCCGCCATCGGCGAGAAAGACGAAGCCAAGCAGGGTTACCAAGATCAGCACTGCTGCAATGCCCACCAGCGGGCCCCAGTGACGGCGCTTTTGCTTGTCGAGGTTGGTTTCGGGGTTGGACATCGATCATTTCCTTCATGTGTGCGCGCCGGTCCGGGATCACCCGGCCGGTGCCGTTGCAGTGCCGCACGCCCTGCCTTAGGTTTTGCACCGGCGCCCAGTTTCCGCCCGATGACATAGCCCCCGGAGTGCGAAATGAAAGATGCGGCCCCGACCCATTTGCGCCTCAGCGCCTATGCGCCGCCCGCCTGGCTGATCGAGACGGTGGCGCTGACCTTCCGTCTGGCGCCAAATTCGACGCGCGTTCTGTCGGAAATCCGGTTCACCCCGAACCCGGCACACACCGGCCCGTCCGATCTGCTGCTGGACGGCGAGAACCTGCGGCTGATTTCAGCCGCCGTAGATGGCGCCGCGTTGGCGAGTAACGACGTCGCGCAGACCCCCGAGCGCCTGACCGTCGCCGCCGCCAAGCTGCCGGACGGACCATTCACCTGGGCCGCCGAAGTTGAGATCGCTCCCGAGAAAAATACCTCACTTGAGGGGCTTTACATGTCGAAGGGCATGTATTGTACGCAATGCGAGGCCGAGGGCTTTCGCAAGATCACCTATTACCCCGACCGCCCCGATGTGATGGCGCCCTTCAAGGTGCGCGTCGAGGCCGATCTGCCGGTGCTGCTGTCGAATGGCAACCCGACCGGGCAAGGCAAGGGCTGGGCCGAATGGGATGATCCCTGGCCGAAACCCGCCTATCTGTTCGCGCTGGTCGCGGGCGATCTGGTGGCGCATTCGGCGCCGTTTACCACTGCCTCGGGCCGCGATGTCGCGCTGAACATCTGGGTCCGCAAGGGCGATGAAGACAAATGCGCCTATGCGATGGACGCGCTGATCCGCTCGATGAAATGGGACGAGAAGGTCTATGGCCGCGAATACGATCTGGATGTGTTCAACATCGTCGCGGTCGACGACTTCAACATGGGGGCGATGGAGAACAAGGGCCTCAACATCTTCAACTCAAGCTATATTCTGGCCTCGCCGGAAACCGCGACCGATCGAGATTACGAATGGATCGAAACCGTTGTGGCGCATGAGTATTTCCATAACTGGACCGGCAACCGGATCACCTGTCGCGACTGGTTTCAGCTTTGCCTGAAAGAGGGTCTGACGGTCTTTCGTGATCAAGAGTTCTCGGGCGATATGCGCAGCGCCGCAGTCAAGCGGATCGACGATGTGATGATGCTGCGGGCGCGTCAGTTTCGTGAGGATAACGGGCCGCTGGCGCACCCCGTACGGCCCGAGGAATATATCGAGATCAACAATTTCTATACTGCGACGGTTTACAAAAAGGGTGCCGAGGTGATCGGCATGCTGAAGCGACTGGTCGGGGATGACGATTACGGCAAGGCGCTGGACCTCTATTTTGACCGCCACGATGGCGACGCGGCCACGATCGAGGATTGGCTGCAGGTGTTCGAGGATGCGACAGGTCGCGACCTGACGCAATTCAAGCGCTGGTATACCCAGTCTGGAACGCCGCGCCTGTCGGTGACGGATGACTTCAAGGACGGCATCTATACGCTTCATCTCAAACAGAAAACACCGCTAACCCCGGGGCAGGACAAGAAGGAGCCGCTGGTGATCCCGGTGGCGGTAGGCCTCATTAACCCCAATGGCGACGAGGTGCTGCCGACCACCGTTCTCGAGATGACCAAGCCCGAACAGAGCTTCCGCTTCGAGGGGTTGGCGGCGCGGCCCGTTTCGTCGATCCTGCGGGGATTTTCGGCGCCGGTGATCCTCGAGCGTGACAGCAGCGCCGAAGAGCGCGCATTTCTGTTGGCACATGACACCGACCCGTTCAACAAATGGGAGGCTGGTCGCGCGCTGGCCAAGGATGTGCTGGCCCGGATGATCGACGACAACGCCGCCGCCAGCCCGGCCTTTCTGGACGCGCTGGGCCGGGTTGCGCGCGATAAGGCGCTGGACCCGGCGTTCCGCGCGCTGGCGTTGCGGCTGCCCTCGGCGGATGACATGGCGCAGGCCCTGCA
>JBBKVJ010000195.1:0-3566 GCA_037968375.1 Paracoccaceae bacterium
CTGTATCTGCGCCGCGTGCAGATCCAGCGTCAGCACCCTGTCAAAGCCCGCTTCGGTGATCAGGTTCGCCACCAGCTTCGCCGAAATCGGCGTGCGCGCCTTGGACCGGCGATCCTGCCGCGCATAGCCGAAATAGGGGATCACGGCGGTAATCCGCGCCGCCGACGACCGGCGCAGCGCATCCGACATGATCAGCAGCTCCATCAGGTTGTCGTTCGCCGGGTTCGATGTCGGCTGGATGATGAACATATCCTCGCCGCGCACATTCTCGAAGACCTCGACGAAGATCTCCTGATCGTTGAACCGCTCGACCCGCGCATCGACCAGACCCACGGTCATCCCGCGGTGCATCGACGTGCGTCGCGCGATGGCTTTGGCAAGGCTGCGGTTGGCATTGCCGGAGATAAGCTTCGGCTCGGACATGGCGGGCATCGGCAACTGTCCCTGTCGCTGGTCCGCTGGTGCGGATTCGGATTGCGTTGACACCGCTTACCACCCCACTAGGGTCTACGGGAACCCCGCGAAACGGAGACGCGCGAAATGCCACATATCGACTACTTCTTTGCGACGATTTCGCCGTTTACCTACCTCACGGGCACTCGGCTGGAAGAAATCGCTGGCCGCCACGGCGCTACGATCACCTACAAGCCGCTCGACATCATCGCGCTGTTCGGGCGCACCGGCGGCGTGAAACCGGCCGAGCGCCACGAAAGCCGCAAGGACTACCGCCTGCAAGAGCTTGCACGGCAGTCGAAAAAAACCGGGCTGAAACTGAACCTCAAGCCCGCGCATTGGCCCACCAACCCGGCACCGTCGTCCTACGCGGTGATCGCCGCACAGGCGGCAGGCGTCGGCGACATGGGCGCGCTGGTGCACGGGCTCTGCAGGGCCTGCTGGGCCGAGGACAAGGACATCGCCCAGGACGATGTGGTGCGCGATTGCCTCACAGCGGCTGGCTTTGACCCTGCGCTTGCCGACAAGGGCCTGATGACGGGTGCAGACACCTACGGCTCGAACCTGGAAGAGGCGGTCAGACGCGGGGCGTTCGGCGCGCCGTTCTACATCACCGACACCGATCAGCGGTTTTGGGGCCAGGACCGGCTGGACGATCTCGATGCGCACCTGTCCGGCAAACTCTGATTGTGCTCGCCAGAGCCTTCATAACTCAATCCGCCTGATCTGATCACCCCGCCCGGTGGCAAGGGCGAAGCCCGCCGGGCAGCGGCTGACCGCTCCGTCACGCCGTAGGCGTGCCTATGGCATGACGGTCAGCCGCTACGTCATCGTTGGTGCGACGGATAAGGTCAGGCGATGCTCGATCATAAAGCAGCAAGCTCAATCGTCGCACGCGGCAGCCCGCGGTCATCCGCTTCCCTCTGTTGCGCCCGCCCGGGGATGCCCTAGCCCCGCAACAGCTCTTGAAACCGGTCCACGCTGGCCTCGGTCGCCGACCAGTCCGCTACCAGCCGTGCGGCCAGCATCGCGTCGCCCGGCCCGTCCAGCGTGCCGCCCCAAAGGTAGTAACTCGCACCCGCATCATGCAGCCGCTTGTGCGCCGCGCGCGGCCATTCCGCGAACATCAGATTGGCCTCGGGCTCGAACAGCAGCCGCGCATCCGGCGCCTGCCGCAAGCCCCGCGCCAGACGCGCCGCCGAGGCATTGGCCGCCCGCGCCATCTCGAGCCACAAATCGCCCTCCAGATAGGCCGCCATCTGCGCCGAAAGATAGCGATGCTTCGAGAACAGATGCGCGCCGCGCTTGCGCCGCAACTCGAACTCCCAAGCCTTGGCGGCATCGAAGATCACCACCGCCTCAACCCCCATCAGCCCGTTCTTCGTGCCACCGAAGCTGACCGCATCGACACCGGCGCGCCAAGTCATCTCGGCAGCCGTGCAGCCCAGCGCCACCAGCGCATTGGTAAACCGCGCGCCATCCAGATGCACCGGCAGCCCAAATTCCTGCGCCACCCCCGTCAGCGCCCGCAACTCGGCCAGCGCATACACCGTGCCCTTTTCGGTCGCCTGAGTGATCGACACAGGCCCGCGCTGCGGCCCATGCACGCCGCGCGTTTCTTCGGCCTCGATCTTGGCGCGCAGCCCTTCGGGCGTCATCTTGCCATCCGGCGCGTCCACCAGCGTCAGCTTCGAACCGCCGGTATAAAACTCCGGCGCGCCACATTCATCCTCGTGGATATGCGCGCAACTGGCGCAGAACACCGTTTGCCAGGGCTGCGCCAGCGTCGCCAGCACCAGCGCATTCGCCGCCGTCCCGGTGGCAACCAGATAGACCGCCGCCTCGGGTGCCTCGAAAATCTCGCGGATCCGGGCTCGCACGACGGCCATCTCGGGGTCCGCGCCATAGGGCATCGCATAGCCCTCGTTGGCGCGGATCAGCGCTTGCATCACGCGCGGGTGGGCGGGACCGGCATTGTCCGAGGCGAAATTCATGACAGATCCTCGATGATGTGGTCTTCCCATTCCTCTTCCGGCACCTCGTATTCCGGCACCGTCCAGCCGCGCACCGATTGCCCCGCCGCATGCACCGCCTCACGGTCACCCGAAACCAGATAGTGCCAGTCATAGAGTGTCTTGCCCTCGTGCAGCAGGCGATAGGCGCAGGTCGCGGGCAGCCAGTAGGCAACCTTGGCGATACTGCCCGGGGTCAGCACCACACATTCCGGCACGATCTGCTTGCGCACCGCGTAATTGCCGCATTGGCAGGTCTCGTTGTCCAGCAACCTGCAGGCGACACGGGTAAAGGCGACCTCGCCGGTATCCTCGTCTTCCAGCTTGTTGAGGCAGCATTTGCCGCAGCCATCGCACAGCGCCTCCCATTCGGCGGGGGTCATCTGGGCCAGCGGGAATCTTTCCCAGTAGCGGGGGCGAAGCGGGCGGGTCATGGTGCCGGACACTGGCCGAGGTGCGGCGAAATGAAAAGGGGTGCAATTCTTCGGCGAAGAATTGAAAACGGGCACGATCCTTCTGGCGAAGGATCCGATTTTTCGCAGAAAAATCGTGCCGCGCGGATCACAGCGCCGCCAGTATCCGCCGCGCCGCGACGCAATCCGCATCCATCTGCGCCACGAACGCCTGCAGCGACGCAAACACCGCCTCGGGCCGCAGGTAGTCGACCAGCGCCACCGACAGTTGCGCGCCGTATAGATCGCCCGAGAAATCAAAGAGGAACGTCTCAAGGTTGGGCACGTTCGCGCCGAACATCGGCCGCACCCCCATCGAGGCCGCACCCAGATAGCTGCCCCGATGGGCGCCGTCCAAGACATCTACTTTCACCGCATAAACGCCGAATTTCGGCGGATGCAGCCCGTCGATCGACATGTTCGCCGTCGGATAGCCCAGATCGCGCCCGCGCTTGTCGCCGCCCCTGACCTCACCGTCGATCCGGTGCCAGTGGCCCAGCATCCCCGCCGCATCGTGCGGCCGGCCCTGCGACAGCGCCTCGCGGATCGCGGTCGAAGACACTTCGGTGCCGCGCTCGGACACCAGATCGGCGACCGTCACGCCAAAGCCCATTTCGGCCCCGAAACGGACCAGATCGCCCGCCCGCCC
>JBBKVJ010000196.1:0-3845 GCA_037968375.1 Paracoccaceae bacterium
GGCTCTATCGACGGTCGCCTGCTGCTGTTGATCGTATCCATGCTGACTTTGGGAAGTGCGCTGGAGCAGTCCGGAGCTCTGACGCTGATCGTCGATGGCGTTTCGCCGCTGCTCGCCACTGCACGACCGATCGTCGCGCTCGTCCTCGTGTATGCTCTGACTTCGATCCTGACAGAGTTGGTGACCAACAACGCAGTCGCGGTCCTGATGGCGCCCATCGCTGCGGGCGTCGCGCTGCAGCTCGGCCTTGATCCACGTCCATTCATCGTTGCCGTCATGTTTGGCGCAAGCGCGAGCTTTGCGACGCCAATCGGATACCAGACCAACACGCTGGTCTACAGCGCCGGGGGCTATCGGTTCCTCGATTTCGTCAGGATCGGTGTGCCAATGAACGTCATCATCGGCGCCGTAACCGTGCTCGTTATCCCGCTGATCTGGCCGCTTGCAGGGTAGCGCGATGTTTATGGTCCCGGCCTACTGGTCGGATCCCGCGATGACAGAATGGGGAAGGGATTCTCGCCTGTGAGAAGCTATTAGAAAGACTAAGCGTAGTTGTAATAACATTATAAATCATATGGTTAATTGGTAGAGAAGGTTCGACGGGGGTCGCGTTCCCTCCGCCAACCGTCTTTTTCCGCCTCCGGTGCTGCATTTGGGCTGTCGTGGCCGGAAAGTCAGCCGTCTGATGGTGTTAATCCGGGGCTGAGCCTGACGCTGGTCAGGCCCAGCGCCTCGGCCTCGAGCTGCGCGGTCAGGCCGCCGTCGACCTCGATATTGCTGCCACGCAGCCAGCGACTTTCCGACGCGGCCAGAAAGACAATCACCGCCGCCACCTCATCCGCTGTTCCGGCGCGGCGGGTCAGGGCGATGCCGCGTTCGGCGCGGGTACCAAAGGCGGCCTTGAAATCATCCAGTATCGGTGTGTCCACCGCCGCCGGGCTTACCGTGTTGGCGCGCAGATCCAGGTCGAGCAACTCGGCTGTGATCGCCTTGGTCCAGGCGATCACCGCTTCCTTCGACAGATCGTAGGCGCGGACCGGGTCGAGGTTTTCGCGGGTGGCGAAATCTGCGGACACGGCAGTGTCGGGCAGTGCCAGCAGCCGCTTTACCTGATTCGCATTGTCGCGCCAGCGGGCCCCGGCCTTCGAGGCCATGCTGACGATCGCACTGCCGGGGCGGAGCATCGGGACGACGCGGCGTGTCAGGGCTCGCAGGGCAAAGAAATTGACGCTCAGGATGTCGGGTTCGATCCCCGCACGTGGCGGCAGTCCGGCGCAGTTCACCAGTGCGTCGAACCGCCCTTGCAGTGGCAGGTCGGCGATACCGGGAATGTCGGAAAGATCCGCCGCGATCCAGTCGTCGGCAGCATTGCCGGGATCGGCGCGGTCAAGGCCAACCACCTGATCGCCCTGCGCGCGAAACGCCAGCGCTGTGGCGCGACCGATGCCCGATGCGGCGCCGGTGACAAGGATGCGGCGGGGGTTCATCCGCGTGCAGCACTTGCGGTAGGGGCGACGGGTGCGACAGGTGCGGCGCTGGCAATCGCGCGAACCAGAATTTCAAGCGCATCACCGGTGTCGCCAGCCCAGGCGACATACAGGTCCGGGCGGACCAGCATGAGGGGTGCGGCATAGATCACCTCGGCGCCGTCAGGCAACGGCACGACGGTCAGCGGCAGGTCAAGCCGGGCGGCGGCGCTTAGGAACTCTGCAACGACAGCCGCGCCGGGATCGGTGGCGAGCAACGTCAGGCCCTGGCCGAATTGGTTCACCAACTCGGCCCCTGCTCCCGGCCCCGGCCCCGGCGGCGCCAGATGGTGCCCGGCACGGGCCTCGAACCGGTGATCGCCGACAGCGCTTGGGCGACCCGGCCCGCCGATGATGGGCGAACCTTCGTAATGCGGCTCGAACGCCTGCACGCTGCTGGTATTCTGACTGCGCTTTGCCCAGGCGGCTTTGAAATCGGCCAAGTCGCGGTCGGGCGCATGGCGCTTGAGGAACGCGCGATCCTCGTCGATGAACCATTCAATGAAATCCCGCGCGGTTGAGGCGAAGACCGGTCGGCGTTCGGCATCGTAGCTGTCCAGCAGCGCCGCGCCGCCCCAGCCCTGCAACACAGCGGCCAGTTTCCAGCCGAGGTTGCGGGCATCCTCAAAGCCGGTGTTGATGCCGTAGCCGCCATAAGGCGGGTGGCTGTGCGCGGCGTCACCCGCGATGAACACGCGACCCTTTCGATAGCTGTCGGCCATCGCCACCCGCAATTCCCAAAACCCGATGTAGTCGAACTCCAGATCGAAGGGCTGGCCGACGGCCCTGTGCAGCATCGTGCGGAAGTCGTAATTGTCCTTTGTGGTGCCCAGCGGCACCGGCGCATGGAAGAACCAGCTGACGCCATGATCGACGCGGCCGAAAAACTGCCAGTAGCCTTCGAAATCCGGGTGCAGCACGTTGTAGAACGCCTTGCCCGGATAGCGCTGCAACAGTGCGTGCAGCTCTTCCGAGCGGAACACCAGAAGTGCCATCAGCCGGTCGTGGTCCGAGGCGGTCTCGGCGATCCCGGCGGCGGTGCGGATGAACGACCGGCTGCCATCGCAGCCTACGGCGTAACGGCCCGTCAGATGCCGGGTCCGGCCTGTCGCCTTGTCGGTGACGATCAGGGTGACGCCGTCGGCAGCTTCGGACAGGGCCGTGCCGGACCAGCCGTAAAGCACCGTGATCGCGTCGATTTCCGCTGCGCGGGCGCGCAGCACCGCCTCGGTCGCATATTGCGGCAGTCGGGCGTTGGCAGCAAAGTAATAATCGCGCACCTGGGCGCGGATCAGCCAGTCGTAGTGATGGTCGGTCAGAAGCGTGCCGTGGCAAGTCATGCCACCGATGCCGCTGCCTTCGGGCAGAGGGTGCGCCTGCCGGATCGCCTCGTCGCAGCCCCAGGCGCGGAAATGCTCGCAGGTGCGCTGGGTCAGATTCTGACCCTTTGGGATCGGCTGCGGTTCGGGGTGGCGTTCGATGATGCAGGTGCGGATGCCGCGCTGGCCAAGCTCGATAGCCAAACCCATTCCGACCGGCCCGCCGCCGTTGATCAGAACGTCGAAGTCGCTGCCGTCGATCATGCGCTCAGATCACTCCCTGTTCCAGATAGATGTGCTTGGTCTCAAGGAAATCGTTCAACCCTTCCGGCCCGTGCAGCCGCCCCAGCCCGGATTTGCCGTAGCCACCGGTTTCGGCCTCGGCGAAGAGGCGCAGATGGCTGTTGATCCAGACCGTACCTGCCCGGATCGCCCGCGCCACCCGCATCGCCCGCGCGCCGTTTTGCGAAAAGACCGAGGCGGCCAGGCCATAGCTGGTGGCGTTGGCCTTGGCGACGGCTTCGGCCTCGTCGGCGAAGGTCTCGACCGAGACCAGCGGGCCGAACAGTTCCTCCTGCACCAGCGGCGAGGTGACATCCTTGATGCGGAACAAGGTCGGCGTCAGGAACGTGCCGTTCGTCAGCGCCTCACCCTTCAGGATCATTTCGCCCTCGTCGCCCGCCTGTTCGATCAGCCGGGTCAGCCGGTCGCGGCTGGCGCTGTCGATCAGCGCGCCCATCGTGCTGGCGGGATCGTTGCCGGGGCCGGTGCGCACGGCACGAAACGCCGCCACGATCCTGGCCTCGAAATCCCGCGCCACCGCCTCGTGCACCAAAAACCGCGCGGCGGCCACGCAGATCTGCCCGGCCATGTTCAAGGCCCCATGCGTCAGTTCGCGCACCGCCTGATCAAGATCGGCATCGTCGAAAATCACCGCAGGCGCCTTGCCGCCCAGTTCCAGCCCGACACGTTTCAGCGTCGGTGCGGCGGCGGCCATGAT
>JBBKVJ010000197.1:0-2551 GCA_037968375.1 Paracoccaceae bacterium
AGATTGTTTCACAAGGTCGCGAAGAGATGTTCTGTATCGGTCTCCGGACGATCCATTACATTTTCGCGCGCCGCGGAATACTTGGTCCTTTGATGACAACTATTGATGGGACTCTTGGACCAAGTTGACCTAAGCGCTTAGTCTACGCGCCACGGATCAGGCATCGAGGTGACCGCTCTCAAAGCGATGGCCAACCCCGTACAGTCGATCGTGATGATATCGGTCAAGCTGTGTGGCTTCCGCGAGCGGTATCCGGATCAGACTGCGAAACCCTGGGTGCAACATCCTTCAGACGTAGCGTTGGGTGCATGGCGTGAGCTTGGACTTCTGGCGGCGGGCTCTTCTTCGGCTTTGCCCCGGGGAACCGGACAGAGCAGATCTATTGCTAATCTCCATACCGATTGCCGGTTCCTGTACTGGTTTCTGCCATTGCCAGCGTACAGTCCCGACCTGAACCCCATCGAAATGGCATTCGCAAAACTCAAGGCTCTCCTGCGAAAGGCCGCCGCTCCCTAAGTTCGACAGCTAACGGACGGTTTGGCGTCTGCGCCATCGTCTGGCTGATGTATTTTCAATGGGTTAGCGAGTATGGAGTTCCATTTTGATCGAAGTTTTGTTGTAACACGTCGCCTCCATATAGCTCTTGATTGTAATGTGATGTGCGGATTATCGTTCGCACATGTACACGCGCATCACTGAATCTGGCGGAAGACGTTATCTCCAACTCGTCGAGGGACATCGCGATGAGGCTGGCAAGGTCCGCATCAAGGTTGTCGCCAACCTTGGACGGCTCGACAAGCTCAGCGCCGGGAAGCTCGATCCGCTGATCAACGGATTGAACCGCGCCGTTGGGCGCTTGGAAAATTCGGCTTCCGACGTGGTCTATGAACCGGCCCGAACCTACGGTGACGTCTTTGCCCTTCACGAGCTTTGGAAAGAACTCGGCTTTGATACGGCACTCAAGCGCGCCCTGCGCTCGTCGCGGCGCGAGATCGATGCCGAGGCGCTGATCCGCGCGATGGTCTTCAACCGCCTCTGTGCCCCCGACAGCAAGCTCGGCTGCCTGCGCTGGCTTGAAGTCACGGCCATGCCGGCCATGCCCGCAAAGGCAACCCACCAACACCTTCTGCGGGCCATGGATGCGCTCATGGATCATGTGGATGCCGTCGATGAGGCGCTGGCCCGCCAGATCCGGCCGCTGGTGGATCGTGATCTGGCTATCGTCTTCTACGATCTGACCACCGTGCGGATCCACGGCGAGGGGGCGGTGGACGAGGACCTGCGCGCCTTTGGCATGAACAAGGAGACAGGGGGCATTGCCCGCCAGTTCGTGCTCGGCGTCGTGCAGACCGCTGAAGGGCTGCCGCTGATGCATACAGTCCATCCCGGCAATATGGCCGAGACGAAAACCCTGCAATCGATGCTGCAGACCGTATTGCAGCGTTTCCCCATCCAGCGGGTCGTTCTGGTCGCGGATCGCGGGCTGCTGAGCCTCGACAACGTCGCTGAACTCACGGCCCTGGCCGAGCGCGACGGTCGTACTCTCGAATTCATTCTGGCGGTGCCGGCGCGGCGATACAGTGAGTTGATAGAGACCTTCACCCAGCTGTCCTTCGAGGAAGACGGGCTGGCCGAGGCGCGTTTCGCCGGCCATCGGCTTATTGTGGCGCATGATCCTGAGCGGGCCCTGGTGCAATCGCAGAAGCGGCGCGCGCGCATTGCCGAGCTGGAGGTCATGGCCGAAAAGATGGTGACGCGGCTGGACGCGCAGGATCTCGGGGAAGTCGCGCGCGGACGCCGCGCCTCCGACCGCGGCGCCTACAGCCGCTTTGCCCGTGCTGTGGCCGAGGCAGAACTGACCCGCTTCCTCAAGGCCGATCTGCACGCCGAACGTTTCAGCTGGACCCTCAATGAGGCGGCGATCGCGCAGGCCGAACTGTTCGATGGCAAGCTTGCCCTGTTGACCAACGCGCCGGATCTCTTGCCCGCCGAGGCCGTCCGGCGCTACAAAAGCCTGGCCGATATCGAGCGGGGTTTCCGTGTGCTCAAATCCGACATCGAGATCGCACCGGTGCATCACAGGCTTCCCGACAGGATCCGGGCGCATGCCCTGATCTGCTTCCTCGCCCTGGTCCTTTACCGCATCATGCGTCTGCGGTTGCGTGCCAGGGGGCTGCCTACAAGCCCGCGCACCGCGCTCGATCTGCTCGCGCGCGTCCAAAAGCACACCGCCCATGTCGGCACGCGCGCCCTCACAGGCATCAGCAAGACAACACCGGAGCAACTCGAACTCTTTGACGCCATGAACCTGCCAAAGCCCGCCTGAGCGGGCGCTTGTTGTCACATTTTCGCCCATTCGGTCGAAACAATATCAATAACTTACGAGATTAACTGTCGAACTTGAGTGCCCCGCTGACAAGCGGCGGCAGAGCGGACATTGCTACAAACGACATCTCGGTGTCATGTGGAGCAATCGAGACGATCTAAGCGTCCCTTCCGCTTCTGGATGTTTTTATAGTCCCATTGAACCACTTTGGCTTCTTCTAACCAG
>JBBKVJ010000198.1:0-4987 GCA_037968375.1 Paracoccaceae bacterium
GTGCGGGGAAGGCCGGAAGGGGGTGTGATATCACGCGTGTTATTGTTGGTAGGATGTTGATGTGGAATGATTTTCCTATTTTTATCAACCGAATCTCAATCGGTTTCTCGGTGATTTCATCGTCAATTCCCGATGGTCCTCACAGCGAATGAAAGTGGCGATTGGCACGGAGAGGGCGGCCAATCGGTGCTTGCTTTGTGAGGCGCAGTCCGACCTTCAGTTGGCTGTGGCACAAGACATATCGGAACCTGAGGCACTGCCGTTGCAGCCCGAAATTCAGAACTTCACGGCGCGTCCATCGCGTGGGAAATTCGCCCCGAGGAACGTCATGAACTTTCGCACCCGTGGTTCCTGATAGGCCTCCTTTGACGCAACAAGCCAGAGCCCGCTGGTCAATTCCTCTGTCGTGAAGCACATCACCAGATCGGGACGCAGGTCGCCTTCCACACACGGAAGCACGCCGACAGCCATTTCGGTCCGCAACGAGGCCGACATAGTATCGATGGAATCCGCCGTACTGACGATTTTCGTCCGGTCCACGAATTGCTCGAGCCAGGTCAGCAGTTTCACGCCCTGTATCATCGCCCTGGGGTAGTTCAGGACCGCATGGTCGATCAGCTCATCTGTCGAACGCGGCATCCCGCGCGCCGCCAGGTAACTCTTGCTGCAATAAATCCCCCAGCGAACCGACGGCAGCTTCTTGACCATCAGCGTATCGCCCTTGATCGCGTCGGCGGCACGGATGGCAACATCGGCCTCGCCGGTTTCCAACGACACATAGCGATCGGCGGCATTGGTCTCGAAATGGATGTCCGGATGCTGTTTCCGAAACTCCGAAATCAGCGGCAAGACCCATAGAGACATGCTGGAATGCGCGGCGCTGACCCTGATCTTGCCGTCGGACGCTCGCCGCAGGTGACTTGCCCGTGTCAGAACAAGTTCAGCGTCGTCGCGCATGTTCGCGGCAACGTCGAACAATGCCTTGCCTTGAGATGTCAGGGAATATCCCCGCGTGTCGCGCTCGAACAGGCTCAGCCCGAGGGCTGTTTCCAGCGCGTGCATGCGCCTGCCAACCGTCGTCTGGTTGATGTTGAGTTTCTTCGAGGCCGCGAGTGTCGATCCCTCGCTCGCGACGGCAAGGAAGATGCGGACGTCGTTCCAATCAAGCATCGGCGCTTCACCTCTGAAGGCATTCTGCACGAATGCCTAACCGTTCTGCAAGCGCGTGGATACCCGCCATGCACCGCCGGGATCACACTGTCTGTGCAACCCAAACCGCAAAGGAGACAAGACATGACAGCCCTGCCAGTCAAATCCCGCGACATCCACAATCATCACATGGACAGCACCGTCTGGAACGATATCGAGTTTCGCGATGACGACATTATCATCGCGACCTATGCCAAGTCGGGCACATCCTGGATGCAGCAGATCGTCAGCCAGCTGATCTTTCAGGGGCAAGAGGGGCTGCCCGTCGCCGAAATGTCGCCCTGGGTCGATCTTCGGGTGCCGCCGAAAGAGGTCAAGCTTCCCGCCCTCGCGGGCCAGACGCATCGCCGGTTTATGAAGACCCACCTGCCGGTCGATGCGTTGGTGTTTTCCGAGCAGGCCAAGTACATCTATATCGGGCGCGATGCCCGCGACGTGATGTGGTCACTGCACAATCACCACGCCAATGCCAATGACATGTGGTACGATGCGCTGAACAACACACCCGGGCGTGTTGGCCCCAAGATCGGCAAGCCGCCTGCAAGTGCGGCAGAATATTTTACTCATTGGCTGGACAATGACGGTGCGCCGTTCTGGCCCTATTGGGAAAATGTCCGCAGCTGGTGGGCGCTGCGTGATCGTGCCAACGTCAAGCTGGTCCATTTTGCCGATCTCAAGCGTGATCTGCTCGGCCAGACCGCTGCTATCGCCGCGTTCCTTGATATCGAGGTGGAGCCGGACACGATGAAGAAGGTCCTGCATCACGCATCCTTCGACTACATGAAGAACCACGCGACAGCCTCTGTGCCGCTGGGCGGCGCCTTCTGGGATGGCGGGGCAAAGACCTTCATCCACAAAGGCACCAACGGGCGCTGGCGCGACGATCTCGACGCCTCGGTGAGCGAGCGGTATCTGGCCCGCGCCCAGAAAGAACTGGGTCGCGATTGCGCAGGGTGGCTGGCTCAAGGTTCACTTGGCTGACCGGCGATCAAATGAGGGGCACTGAGGTGCCCCTCCTCAGCCAGTGGTTCGGTTTCAACAGGTCTCGCGATTGGCATGATTGCACCCGACACAGCCGTTCGTCACTTCACGCCCTAAGCCGCCACCCGGTCCGGAATATCGCCCAGACCGCTCCGATGCCAATCGCCAGAAACAGCGCCACCGCGAAAAGCGAGACGCCGACCGGCACGTCGGCCATCCCGAAGAACGACCAGCGGAAGCCCGAGATCAGGTAGAGGACCGGGTTAAGGCGGGCCACACCCTCCCAGAACGGCGGCAGCATCGAGGCGGAATAGAAGGCCCCTCCGAGGAAGACCAGGGGGGTGATGACCATCAGCGGGATGATCTGCAACTGCTCGAAGCTTTTCGCCCAGATGCCGATGATGAAGCCGAACAGCGAGAACGACACCGCTGTCAGCACCAGAAAGCCGATCATCCAGAACGGATGCGCGATGTGGACGCCGACGAAGAAGAACGAGGTGACGAGGATCACCAGCGCGATGATGATCGACTTGGTCGCCGCCGCGCCGACATAGCCGATGACGATCTCGATGACGGAAATCGGGGCTGAGAGAAGCTCGTAAACCGTGCCGATGAACTTGGGAAAGTAGATGCCGAAGGAGGCGTTCGAGATCGCCTGCTGCAGCACCGTCAGCATGATCAGGCCGGGCACGATGAAGGCGCCGTAGGGGACGCCCTCGACCTCTTGAATGCGGTTGCCGATGGCGGTGCCGAAGACCACGAAATACAGGACGGTCGACAGCACGGGTGACGCCATCGACTGCCAGACGGTGCGGAAGAACCGCGCCATCTCGAACCGGTAGATGGCCAGGATCGCTTCGATGTTCATGCGTTTTCTCCGACCAGTTGCAGGAATACATCCTCGAGCGATGAATTTTGTGTATCGAGATCGGTCAGCGTGATCCCGGCGGCGGCAAGGTCGGCCAGCAGTCGGGTGATGCCGGTGCGCCCCGCACGGGTGTCGTAATCATAGGCGAGCGTCATGCCGTCGTCGCCGAGCTTCAGGTCATACTTGGCAAGCGACGCGGGGATCGCGGGCAGTTGTTCGCTGAGATCGACCGTCAGGCGCTTGCCGCCGAGGCGTTTCATCAGCACCGTCTTGTCCTCGACCAAGAGCAGCTTGCCCTTGTCGATCACGCCGATCCGGTCGGCCATTTCCTCGGCTTCCTCGATGTAATGCGTGGTCAGGATGATCGTGACACCATCGTCGCGAAGCTTGCGGACCAGCGCCCACATGTCGCGCCTCAGGCTGACATCGACGCCTGCGGTGGGCTCGTCGAGAAACAGGATGCGCGGTTCGTGGCTAAGCGCCTTGGCGATCAGGACCCGGCGCTTCATCCCGCCTGACAGCTCGTTGCACCTGGTATCGCGTTTGTCCCACAGCGAGAGGGCGCGCAGGACGGTTTCGATATGGGCATCGTCGCGGCGTTTGCCGAACAGGCCCCGGGTGAGGCGGGTGGTGCGCCAGACAGTCTCGAACGGTTCGATCGACACCTCTTGCGGCACCAGCCCGATCAGCGCCCGGGCGGCGCGGTAGTCGCGCCGAATGTCGTGGCCGCAGACGGTGACGGTGCCAGAGGTCGGCGTGATCAGGCCGCAGACCGCCGAGATCAGGGTGGTCTTGCCCGCACCGTTCGGGCCCAGAAGTGCAATGATCTCGCCCGCTTCGATATCAAGCGAGACGTTATCGAGGGCTGTCGGGCCGTCGGTATAGGATTTGGTGAGCGATGTGATGGAGATGATCGGGGCCAAGGGGAAGTGCCTGCTCTGGGGAAAATCGCGACCGAAACTACCAGATTGGCGAGCGGCTGCCAGAGGGCGCGCCGGATTCTGGAGCTGGCGCAGGATGCGAGTGGCGAAGCGGGAATGAGGCCTTTGATGATCGGGCGGGGTTAGGTATGCCGGGTCTGTCGGTTCTGGGATCGTCGCGCGGCGCCGGGAGCCGGCACAGTTTGGGGGGGTGCGATGAAGATCATGATGGGTGTGCCCACGGGGTCGGGGCAGATGTGCCACCAGACAGTGCTGTCGCTCCTTAATATCCAGGCCGGGCTGATCGCCGACGGGCACCAGGTGAAGGCATTGACCGTTGGTCAGGCCGAGGTCTCGACCGCGCGCAACGTGATGGCGCAAAAATTCCTCGACAGCGACAACGAGGTGTTTCTGGGCATCGACGACGACATGGGCGCCGATGTCGCTTTGGCGCGCAAGCTGATCCAGGCGGGGGTTAATTTCGTCGGCTGCTACATCCCGCAGCGGCAGCTTGACCTCGACGCCTTTGCCGTGGCGATAAGGGGCGGTGCGACGGTGATGCAGGCGCGGCGCAAGGTGGCGCCGATGGTCGGGCCGAAATCCGACAAGATGGGGATTTTCGAGGTCGACCGGATCGGCACCGGGTTTTATCTGGTCCGTCGCTCGGTGCTGCAGGCGATGGTGCAAAAGGGCGTCGCGGTAAAACAGCAAACCCGGCTGCCGGGGTTTCAGGGCGTGACGCACGGCTTCTTCAACAACATCATCGACGCGAATGGCGGCATCCTGAGCGAGGATTACAGCTTTTGCGACCGGGTGCGGGCGGCGGGCTATGTCGTCAACGCCTATCGCGGCCCGGGGTTGACGCATACCGGGCTGATGACATTCGAATAAGGGGCTAGCGCCGCCGGTCGCGGCGCGACGACATCGGCTGGAACGCCACCCCGACATGCGCCTCGCAATAGGGTTTGCCTTGCTGGACGGGCAGGCCACAGAACCAGAAATTGTCGGT
>JBBKVJ010000199.1:0-4511 GCA_037968375.1 Paracoccaceae bacterium
CATAGCGCCCGACCGAGGGCACAAAGACCGGGCGCCGCGACAGATGCCCATGCACCATGATCTCGGGGATGTGCTTGTGACCCTGTCCGGTCGCATAGACGAAATGGTTGCCCGCCGTCCCCGCCTCCATCTCGGCGATCATCGCCTTGCCGCCGCCCGTATACCCGGAAATAGCGTTGAAACTCAGCGCCGCGTCGCCCGCGATCAGCCCGGCATCGACCAAGGGGCGGACCATGGCGATGGCGCCGGTGGAATAGCAACCGGGGTTCGACACGTTCTGCGCCCCGGCGATTTTCGCGCTCTGGCCCTCGGCCAGTTCGGCAAAGCCAAACGCCCAGTCGGGGTTCACCCGATGTGCGGTCGAGGCGTCGATCAGCCGGGTGCCCAGCCTGGCCGCATCGGGCACGATCTGATGCACCGCCTCGTCGGGCAGGCACAGGATCGCGACATCGGCCTCGCGGTAGGCGGCCAGCCGCGCCTCGGGGTCCTTGCGGCGTGCCGGGTCGACGCTGACCAGCGTGATATCCGCGCTTGGCGTCAGACGATCGCGAATCTGCAGGCCGGTGGTGCCTGCCTCGCCGTCGATGAACACTTTATGCGCCATATCGGTGCCTTTCCGTCGGGTCCGCCCGCGCCCTTCTAGCGATGTGCGGACCCGTGCGAAAGACTATAGGGTCGCTGTCAGATGCTCGCGACGCGCGCGCAAACCCGATGAAAAGATGGCATATTTCCTGATGATCTCTCTCTTTCCCCTTGTTTTCCAACAGGATATCAGGAATTTCACGTGTGGAATGTCACACCGCCTCGGCCGCCCAGAATCCCCTTGCACCGCCCTCCAAACCCAGTATTTTCCCCGCCTCGCTTGCAAGATGGGTTGGACACGGGGCGCCGAAGCGGCGTAAGAGGTGCCGGACCTGATAACTCCGGGCCTTCTGGCCCCCGAAATGATCCGAGGACCCGACCATGGCCGTTCAACAGAACCGCAAGACCAGCTCCAAGCGGGACATGCGCCGCTCGCATGACGCGCTGGTCGCCGCCAACCCCAACGAATGCACGAATTGCGGCGAGCTGAAGCGCCCGCATCACGTCTGCCCGTCGTGCGGCCATTATGCCGATCGCGAAGTCGTGGCCCAGGCCGCCGAGATCGACCTTGACGAGGACGCGGCCTAAGCCGCGACGGTCGGCCGGCCGCGAGCGATGAGCTTTCCCAGCGAAACTCAAACCAGGGCACCGGCCCCGACCGTAATCTCGGTCGACGCAATGGGTGGCGATCGCGGCCCGGCGGCAATCGTCGCGGGGCTTGCCTATTCGGCGGCAGAATACCCTGAGGCGCGGTTCATTCTGCACGGGCCCAAGGACGAGCTGACCCGGCTGGTCTCCAAACGCCGCGGCCTGGCCGAGCGCGTCGAGATCCGCCATGCCGACGGCGTCGTGACGATGGACGACAAACCCAGCCAGGTGATGCGCAACGGCAAGGACACCTCGATGTGGTCCACCGTCGACGCGGTGCGCGACGGCGATGCCGCGATTGCGGTGTCGTGTGGCAACACCGGCGCCCTGATGGCGCTGTCGATGGTCCGGCTGCGCAAGATCGAAGGCGTGAACCGCCCCGCCATCGCCTGCCTCTGGCCGTCGCGCAACAAGGGCGGGTTCAACATCATGCTCGATGTCGGTGCCGATATCCGCGCCGATGAGACCGACCTTTTGCAATACGCGCTGATGGGCGCGTCCTATGCCCGCAACGGTCTGGGCATCGAGAACCCCCGGGTCGGCCTTTTAAACGTCGGCACCGAGGAACACAAAGGCCGGGCCGAGCTGAAAGCCGCACACGATCTGATCGAGAAAGCCGCCGAGACCGGCAATTTCAGTTTTGTGGGCTTCGTCGAAGGCTCGCATATCCCGTCAGCCAAGGTCGATGTGATCGTCACCGACGGCTTTACCGGCAATGTCGCGCTGAAAACGGGTGAGGGCACCGCGTCGCTGATCCGCGAGTTTCTGGGCGAGGCGTTCAAGGCCACCCCCCTGTCGCGCATCGCCGCCCTGATCGCGCTGACGTCGCTGCGCCGTCTGCAGCGCCGAATCGACCCGCGCCGGCAGAACGGAGGCGTGTTCCTGGGGCTGAACGGCACGGTGATAAAATCGCACGGCGGTGCTGATGCGACCGGCGTCGCCGCCGCCATTGGCCTGGCTTACCGCCTCGCCCGGTCGGGCTTTACTGCGCGTCTGGCCGCGCGGGTTGCATCGGCGCTACCCCCGCGCCAAGATGCCGCCGGAGCAGAGGAAACGGGCGGAAAAGAACAATGACAACGCGCGCCGTGGTCAGGGGCGTCGGGCATTACCTGCCCGACCGGGTGGTGCCGAACGCGCATTTCGAAGCCACGCTCGACACAACCGACGACTGGATCAGGGGCCGCACCGGGATTGAGAACCGCCATTTCGTCGCCGAAGGCCAGACCACATCCGACCTCGCCACGCGCGCCGCCCAGGCCGCACTCGACGACGCGGGCTTGCAGCCCGACGATATCGACGCGATCATTCTGGCCACCTCGACCGCCGATTTCACCTTTCCGTCCGCCGCCACGATGGTTCAGGCGGCACTTGGCATGACCCGCGGCTTTGCCTTCGATGTGCAGGCGGTCTGCGCGGGTTTCGTATTCGCACTGGCGCAGGCCAATGCGCTGATCGTATCGGGTGGCGCGAAGCGGGTGCTGGTGATCGGCGCCGAGACGTTTTCGCGGCTGATGGACTGGACCGACCGGGGCACCTGCGTTCTGTTCGGCGATGGCGCGGGCGCGCTGATTCTGGAAGCGGCCGAGGGCAAGGGCACCTCCGACGATCAGGGCATCCTGGCCACCGATCTGCATTCGGACGGACGCTTCAAGGACCTTTTGCATGTCGATGGCGGCGCCTCGACCGGCACCACCGGGCACCTTCGGATGCAGGGCAAGGAAGTGTTCCGCCATGCCGTCGAAAAGCTGGCCCAAACCGCGCATACGGCGTTGGACCGGGCCGGGCTGACGGCGGAGGATGTCGACTGGATCGTGCCGCATCAGGCCAATCTGCGGATCATCACCGCCACCGCGCAGCGGATGCAGGTGCCGATGGAGAACGTCGTGGTGACCGTTCAGGACCACGGCAATACATCTGCTGCCTCGATTCCGCTGGCGCTATCGGTCGGCCGCGCCCGTGGCCAGATCAAGCCCGGCGATCTGGTGGTGACCGAGGCGATCGGCGGCGGTCTGGCCTGGGGCTCGGTGGTTCTGCGCTGGTAGCGGGTCGACATTGCGACAAACGGCAGTAGATGACCGCGGGCTGCCGCAACGCCGATTGTGGTCTGCGCTTTATGGCCAAACCCCGGCTAACCTCAATCGTGGCGCCAACGTCACCATAGCGGCTGCGCGTCGTGCCAGAGGCACGCCTCCGGCGTGACGGGGCGGTCAGCCGCTGCCCGGCGGGCTTACGCACTTGTCACCGGGCGGGCGCCGGACCGCGCCGCGATCCGGCGCCACCTCGCCCGAACGGCCTGACCCAAGCCGTTGATATTGACTCGGAAAATCAAAGCGCCCATGCTCGCCCGAAACGAGGGGATGAAGATGGGTGACAAGACGCTGACACGGATGGACCTGTCGGAAGCGGTGTTCCGCGAAGTTGGCCTTTCGCGCAACGAATCCGCCGACCTGGTGGAAGGCGTGCTGCGCCATGTCTCGGACGCCCTTGCGGGTGGCGAGACGGTGAAAATCTCGTCCTTCGGCACCTTTGCCGTGCGCGACAAGGGTGCCCGCGTGGGCCGCAACCCCAAGACCGGTGAGGAAGTGCCGATCCAGCCGCGCCGCGTGCTGACCTTCCGGCCCTCGCATCTGATGAAGGACCGCGTCGCCGCCGGCAACCGGCGCTGAGGCGACCCCCCGCGATGGAGCAAAAATCCCCCGATGCCTTCCGCACCATCAGCGAGGTGTCGGAATGGCTGGAAACACCGGCGCATGTGCTGCGCTTTTGGGAAAGCCGTTTCACCCAGGTGAAACCGGTGAAACGTGCCGGCGGGCGTCGCTATTACCGGCCCTCGGACATGGCGCTGCTGGGCGGCATCAAGAAGCTGTTGCATGATGACGGCCTGACGATCCGGGGCGTGCAAAAACTGCTGCGCACCGAAGGCGTGCGCCATGTCTCTGCGCTGTCATCGCCGCTGGACGATGCCTCGGCACCGATGGCATTGGATGTCGAACCGGACGCACCCGGGCCCGAGATGTCTGCGCCCACGATGTCTGCGCCCGAGACACCTGCGCCCCAGACTGTGCCGCCTGCGGCTGCGCGCCGCCCCGAGAACCAGCCGGAATTCCGCTTTGCCGACGCCACCAGCTCCGATAACGAGGCTGCCCCCGAGACACCGAAAGCCAGACCGAACGAGGCTGATTTCAAGGCCGATCTCCGGACCGCGCTGTCCGATATCGACAATGACTCCGACCCCCGCGACACCACGCCCGAAACGGCCGCCGACGCCCCGCCCGATACTG
>JBBKVJ010000200.1:0-15861 GCA_037968375.1 Paracoccaceae bacterium
GGCCTCGGCAACGATACGCTGCTGGGCGGCGATGGCGCAGATTCGCTTGATGGCGGTGCTGGCGCGGATTCGCTTGATGGCGGCGACGGCAATGACATGCTGCTCGGCGGTGCCGGCAATGACACGCTGCTTGGCGGCCTCGGCAACGACACGATCGATGGTGGCGCCGACAATGACTTCATCGATGGCGGCGCGGATAACGACTCGCTGTCTGGCGGCCTCGGCGACGATACGATCCTGGGTGGTCTCGGCAATGATACGCTGCGTGGTGGTGACGGTGCGGATTCGCTCGATGGCGGCGATGGCGCGGATCTGCTTGACGGTGGTGACGGCAACGACACGCTGGTCGGTGGATTGGGCAACGACACGCTTCTGGGCGGCCTCGGCAACGATACGCTGCTGGGTGGCGACGGGGCGGATTCGCTCGATGGCGGCGATGGTGCGGATTCCCTCGACGGTGGCCTCGGCAACGACACGCTGCTGGGCGGCCTCGGCAACGATACGCTACGTGGCGGCGATGGTGCGGATTCGCTCGATGGCGGCGATGGTGCTGATTCCCTCGACGGCGGTATCGGCAACGACACGCTACTGGGCGGCCTTGGGGCTGACACGATCGATGGCGGTGCCGACAACGACTCCATCGACGGCGGTGCCGATAACGACTCGCTCTTTGGCGGTGCCGGCAATGACACCGTGCTTGGCGGCGCGGGCAATGACACGATCGACGGCGGTGACGGCGCTGATTCGCTCGATGGCGGGTATGGCAACAACTCGGTCACCGGCGGCATCGGCAACGACACGATTCTGGGCGGGCTCGGCCGTGACACGCTGTCCGGTGGCGACAACCAGGACCTGTTCATCATCCGGCGGGATGGCGGCGATCCGACACTGGTCAACAATACCTTTGTCGATGGCGGCGAAGGCCCTGTCCCCGGCGGCCCGGACGATTTCGACACACTTGATCTGCGCGCCTGGGGCTTCGCGCTGACCACCATCATATACGACGCCAACCCCGAGAACGGCACGGTCTTCTTCCTGAACGGCGCAGGTGATGTCATCGCTACGATGACGTTCCAGAACATCGAGCACGTCATCCCGTGCTTCACCGACGGCGCGATGGTCACGACGCCGACAGGCACGGTCGCGATCGAGACGCTGCGTCCCGGCGATCTGGTCCTGACCCGTGACAACGGCGCCCGTCCGATCCGCTGGATCGGTCGCTGCGCATTGTCCGAGGCGGATCTTGCCAAGCGGCCGCGCCTGCGCCCGGTGCTGTTCCGTGAAGGCTCGATGGGCGCCGGCCTGCCGCTCCGCGACATGAAGGTTTCGCCGCAGCACCGGATGCTGGTGCAATCGACCGAGGCCGAACTGATGTTCGGCGAACATGAGGTGCTGATCGCGGCGCGCTGCTTTGCCGGTCGCCCGGGGATCGAGACGGCAGGCCCCGAACCGGTGACTTATTTCCACGTCCTTTTCGACGAGCACGAGATCGTGCTGGCCGATGGTGTCTGGTCGGAAAGCTTCCAGCCCGGCCATCATGTCCTGGGCGACATGGACAGCCTGCAGCGCGACGAGGTGATGACACTGTTCCCCGCGCTCGCCACCGCGCCGACGCATGTTGCCTATCCGGCGGCGCGGATCACGCTGAAACCGCGCGAGGCGGCGCTTTTGGCCTAGCGGCGCAGTCCGAACAGCAGGAACCGGGATTTCAAAGCAAATTGCGCGATGACCTGGAAGACCCAGGCATCTCGGCCAATCCAATGACCGGAAACGACGCCCTATCGCCCGGTCCGTGCCCGCCACGCAGCCCAATCCTCGGGCGTGTCGAGATCGGTCACAGCGCGCTGCCCGGGCAGGGGCACGGCGCGCACGTCTTCGCCCGCAAGGACCGCCCGCGCGCCGGTATCGCCGGTCAGCCCGATGAGGCCCGAGAACAGCCGCGCCGGGATCAGCACAGGGTGGCCCGTGGTGCCATCCTCGGCAACACCGCGCCACACCGCCTCGGGATCGGTTTCATGCGCCGCGACAAAGCGCGCCAGATCAGCGGCCTCGATCTCGGGAAGGTCCGCCAGCAGGATCAGCAGCCCGGCCGCCGATTGCGCCGCTGCCGCCCGCGCCCAACTTCCGTTCAGCGCCGTATGGCGCGTGTCGGCCATCGCGTCGCCGTAAGGCGGCAAGGTCACCCAGACCCGCGTCGCGCCCGCACCCCGCGCCGCCTCGACCGCGCGCCGCAGTTGCGCAACGCCGTCGACCTCTTGCATCAGCTTGTCAGCGCCGCGCATCCGCGCCGAGGCACCCGCTGCAGGGATCAAGATGTGAACACCGGTCATCGCAGCACGCTAGGGCTTAGACCGGCCATGCTCAATTGCAAATGCAAGGACTTGTCAGACGGGCGGTACCACGGATACCCTCGCCTCGTTTCGGTGTTACCCGAAGGCTGACGTATACGCAGCCAAGGGTCTGAAGCCGCTGCAAGGGGTTCGATTCCCCGTTTCATTTGGTTGAACCACAGAGGCTTGCTGCTGATGTCTGGTTGAATGCGAATCTGACGGCGGGTCTGCAGGTTAAGACCTCCCCCGCCCGATCATGGCGCCAGCGGCAAGTCTCGCCCCAACCTGCGAAAGGACTGCGACCCTATGGAACTGGTGACGGCGGTCCTTGGCCTCCTTGCGTTGCTGGTGTTGGTTGGCTGGCTATGGGCCCGCCAGAATATCACCACAGCGACGGTCTACAGCTGGCAGACAGCCCTTCGCTTTACGGATGGAGCCTTCGACGGTTTGCTTGCGCCGGGGCGATACCGCCATCTCAAAAGGCGCACGACCCTGCGAATTGTCGACACGCGCAAGCAGCTGGTGACGATCCCCGGGCAAGAGATCCTGACCCGCGACAATATCAATATCCGCATCACTTTGGTGGCCGGTTTTTCGATTGATGATCCGGTCAAAGCCTTGACCGAGGTCGCAAACTATCACACCGATTTCTACATGCGCGCCCAATTGGTTCTGCGCGCCCGCATTTCCGATCTGACCCTCGACGATGTGTTGGTCGCGCGCGCTGCCTTCGATGAAATCCTTCTGGCCGATGCCCAACCCGAAGCCGAGGCGCTGGGGCTGTCACTACATAGCCTGGCCATCAAGGACATCATGTTGCCCGGCAATCTCAAGCGTGCATATGCAGGCGTCCTGGAGGCCAAGAAAGAGGCAGAGCGCCTTCTTGAAAACGCGCGCGGCGAGACCGCCGTCCTGCGTAGTCTGGCCAATTCGTCGAAAGCATATGCAGGTAACCCGACGCTCTTGCAGGCCCGCATCATCCAGAGCCTCGGTTCGGGGGGCAATTCCATTGTCTTCGCCGCAGACCCGGCACAGCCCGTGACCGTTCGCCCGAAGGGCAAAGGGTAAGGCCCGCGCGCCTCAGCCCCGCATCCGTACCCCGTCGCCATCCCAAAGCGGTTCCTCGACCAGCACCGCAGGCCGCATCTCGCCAAGAATCTCGATCTCGACCTTCAGCCCCGGCTTGACTGCATCTGCGGGCAAAAACCCCTGCGCCACCGATTTTCCGGTCCAGTGCGAATAGCCGCCGCTCGTGCAGAACCCCTCGACCTTGCCGTCCAGATAGATCGGCTCATAGGCCACCACATCGGCCTCGTTCGCGTCGATGACAAAGGCACACAGCTTGCGCGCCGACCCCTCGGCCTTCTCCTTGGTCGCCGCCGCCTTGCCGATCCAGTCCGTCGGCTTGTTCCAGCGGATGAAACGGTCGATCCCGGTCTCGCCGGGAAAATAGTCGGGCGAGAACTCGCGCGCCCAGGAGCCGAAGAACTTGTCCAGACGCAGCGACATCATCGCCCGCATTCCAAAGGGCGTCAGGCCAAGGTCCTGACCCGCCTCCCAAAGCGTATGCCACAGATGCCGCTGAACCATGAAATCGCAGAATATCTCGTAGCCCAGATCGCCGGTATAGCTGACCCGCTGCACCAGGCAGTCCGCCATCCCCACGGTCATCTTGCGCGCATCCATGAACCGAAACGCCTCTGCCGACACATCCGCCCGCGTCACACGGGCCAGCAACTCGCGCGCCTTCGGCCCGGCGATCTGGAACCCGGTCACCCGGTCCGAGACATTCTCAACCGTCACTCCATCCTCGAGGTTCGCCTCGAACCAGCGCCGGTGCTGATCCTGTGCGCCGTAGCTGCCGGTGATCTGGAATTCCACTTCCGACATACAGGTCACGGTGAAATCGCCGATGATCTTGCCTTTTTGCGACAGCATCGGGGTTAGCGACAGCCGCCCCGGCTTGGGGATCAGCCCCGCCATGATCCGGTCGAGCCAGGCCCGTGCTTTCGGCCCCGTCACCCTGAACTTGCCGAAATTCTGCACTTCGTTGATGCCCACACCCTCGCGCACAGCCTTGACCTCGCGCGCCGTCGCCTCCCACGCATTCGAGCGTTTGAAGCTGGGCTCCTCATAGCGCGGCTCGTCGCCTTTGGCGAAATAGTTCGCCACTTCCAGCCCGTATTGCTGACCCCAGACAGCCCCCATGCCGTCAAAGATGTCGTACATCGGCGTGGTGCGGAACGGCCGCGCCGCCGGGCGCTCCTCGTTCGGATAGCCAACCGAAAACCGCATCTGATAATTCTCGATCACTTTCGGCACGGTATAGCCCGGCGTCGTCCAGGTGCCGAAGCGGGCGACATCGAAACCGCGCGGATCAACCTCGGTTTCGCCGTGGATCATCCATTCGGCCAGGGATTTGCCCATCCCGCCGCCTTGGCTAAAGCCCGCCATCACCGCGCAGGCCGACCAATAGTTGCGCAGCCCCGGCACCGGCCCGATCAGCGGATTGCCATCAGGCGCAAAGGTGAACGGCCCGTGGATCACGTTCTTGACGCCGGCACGCTCCAGCACCGGGAACCGTCGATAGGCGAAATTGACCGAATCCTCGATCTTGTCGAACTGCTCGTTCAGCAATTCGTGCCCGAACTCCCACGGCGTGCCATCAACCGACCAAGGTTCGCAGGGCTGCTCGTAGAACCCGATGCACAGGCCGCGCCCCTCCTGGCGCAGATAGCTCTCGCCGCCGGGGTCCATGACATGCGGGAACTCCTTGTCCCGGTTGTATATTTCCGGAATGTCATCGGTCACCAGATACTGATGCGCCATCGGCAGAAGCGGCAGATAGATTCCCGCCATCGCCGCGACCTCGCGCGCCCAAAGCCCGCCCGCGTTGACCACATGGCTCGCATGCACGGTGCCCTTTTCGGTGACCACATCCCAGGTGCCATCGGCGCGCGGGTTGGTCTCGAGCACCCGGTTGTGCTCGACGATCTCGGCACCGCCCATCTTCGCCGCCTTGGCATAGGCCTGCGTCGTGCCCGAGGGGTCCAGATGACCATCCAGAGGGTCATACAGCGCGCCCAACACGCCCTCGACATTGACCAGCCCGTCGGTCATCTCGACCACCTCGGCCGGAGTCAGCACCTCGGTATGCAGCCCCATGTAGCGATGCTTGGCGCGTTCCGCCTTCAGCATCTCGAACCGCGCCTGATTGTCGGCCAACGTGATGCCGCCGACATGATGCAACCCGCAGTTCATCCCGGTGATCTTCTCCAGCTCCTTGTCCAGCTGGATCGTATAGCCTTGCACGGCGGCCATGTTGGAATCGCCGTTCAGCGTGTGAAACCCGCCCGCCGCGTGCCAGGTGGATCCCGAGGTCAGCACCGACCGCTCGATCAGCACCACATCCGTCCAGCCGTATTTGGTCAGGTGATACAAGACAGAACAGCCGACGACACCGCCGCCGATGACAACAACCTGAGCATGGGATTTCATCGCACTACCTTTCGCATGGGTCGCGGCCACCCTGAAACCGGGGCGGCGGGGCGGCATGCCCGGATGCGACACAAAATGTCGCTTGGGATCAAGGGCCAATGCCGCGAAAGCGCAGGCGATGCGTCGCCTTTAGGCAAGGGCAGGGCGGAAATCCGGGGGAGGGTGAGGCGAAACGGGGAGACATGCGATGCGCACAGAGGCTCAGGCCGTGGTGATCGGCGGCGGCGTGCTCGGCTGTTCGATCCTCTATCACCTGGCCAAGCTCGGCTGGCGCGATGTGGTGCTGCTGGAGCGTTCCGAGCTGACCTCGGGGTCGACCTGGCACGCGGCGGCGAACATTCACGGGCTGCATGACTCGACCAACATCTCGCGCCTGCACCACTACACGATGAAGCTGTATAAGGAGCTTGAGACCGAGACCGGCCAGGGCTGCGGCGTGTTCCAGCCCGGCTCGCTTTACCTGGCGCAGTCGCAAGCGCGCGAGCACCAGTTGCGCCTGCAAGCCGCCAAGGCCCGGCTTTACGGGATGAACTTTCACGAGGTCAGCCGGGATGAGGCCGAACGCCTGCACCCCTTGGTGAATTACGACGGCATCCGCTGCATCATGTTTGAACCCGATGGCGGCAATGTCGATCCCTCGGGTGTCACCAACGCCTATGCCACCGGCGCGCGGCAACGCGGCGCCGAAATCCACCGCTTCACGCCGGTTACCGGCACCGAACAGCAACCCGACGGCAGCTGGATCGTGCGCACCGACAAGGGCGATATCCGCACCCCCTGGGTGGTGAATGCCGCAGGCCTCTGGGCCCGCGAGGTCGCCGCGATGGCCGGGCTGGACCTGCCGCTGATCCCTACCGAGCACCAGTATTTCGTCACCGAAACGATCCCGGCCATCGCCGCCCTCGACCGCCGCCTGCCTTCGGTCGCCGACCGCGATGGCGAATATTACTTGCGGCAAGAGGGGCAAGGCCTTTTGGTCGGCGCCTATGAGCGCGACATGAAATTCTGGGCCGAGGACGGTACACCGCCAGACTTTGGCCACGAACTGTTCGCCGATGATCTTGACCGGATCGAGGACAATATGCTGCGTGCCATCGACCGCGTCCCGGCGGTGGGCGAGGCGGGCATCAAGCGCGTCATCAACGGCCCGATGATCTGGTCACCCGACAGCGCCGCTCTGCTCGGCCCGGTGCCGGAACTGAAGGGCTATTTTTGCGCCTGCGGCCTGATCCCCGGTTTTTCGCAATCGGGCGGCATCGGGGTGCATGCGGCGGAATGGATGGTCGAGGGCGAGCCCAAGCTGGACATGTTCGCCTGGGATGTGGCGCGGTTCGGGTCATGGGCAGGGCGCGCCTTCACCAAGGAACGGGTGCGCGACCAATACGCCCATCGCTTCAAGATTCACTTTCCCTTCGAGGAACGCGCCGCGGGCCGTCCTGTCCGCACCCGCCCGATCTACGAGACACAAAAGGCCATGGGCGGCATCTTCGGCCTCAACTACGGCTGGGAGCATCCCCTGTGGTTCGCCACCAAGGACGAGCCACACGAAGAAACCATCGGCTTCGAACGGCAGAACTGGTGGGCGCCGGTGGGCCGCGAGGCGCGGATGCTGCGCGAGCGGGCCGGGATCATCGACATCTCGAATTTCGCCCGTTACCGGATCAGGGGCGCAGGTGCCGAAGGCTGGCTGAACGCGCTGCTGACGAACCACATGCCCAGCATCATCGGTCGCTCCTGCCTGACGCCGCTGATCGGCCAGCGCGGCGGCATCGCGGGCGATTTCACCGTGACGAAACTGGCCGAGGGCGATTTCTTCATGGTCGGCTCGGGCATGGCCGAACGCTATCACCAGCGCTACTTTCGCGCCGTGCCGCTGCCGGATGGCACCAGCTTTGAGCCGGTCACTGACCGCATGGCAGGCTTCAACGTCGCCGGGCCGCTGTCGCGCGACCTTCTGCAACGCCTGACCAACGCCGACCTGACCACCAATGCCTTCCCGTTCATGCGCTCACAGAAAATCGAGGTTGCGGGCGTGCCCTGCATCGCGATCCGGGTCAGTTTTTCCGGCGATCTGGGATGGGAACTGCACTGCGAAGAGGCCGATCAACCCCGCCTCTACGCCGCCCTCCTGACCGCAGGGGCCGAGATCGGCGCTGGCCCCGTCGGCAGCCGCGCCCTGTTCTCGCTGCGCGTCGAAAAGGGCTACGGCTCCTGGGGCCGCGAGTATTCGCCGGAATACTGGCCGCAAGAGGTCGGCCTCGACCGCCTCGTCAAGCTCGACAAACCGTTCCTGAACCGCGACGCCGCCGCCGAGGCACTGGCGCGTCCGCCGCGCGAAACCCTGGTGATGATCGAGATCGAAGCGGACCAGGCCGACGCCACCGGCGGCGAGCCGGTCTTTGCCCCCGATGGCACGCCCTTGGGCCGCGTCTCTTCGGGCGCCTACAGCTACACTCTGGAAAAGTCGCTGGCGCTCGCCTTCCTCAAATCCGGCACGACGAAGCCCGGCGATGCGCTTGAGGTCTCCGTTCTGGGCCGCCCGCACAAGGCGCGGGTGCTGGCCGGGCCGCCATTCGACCCCGACGGCATACGCCTGCGCGCCTGACGCCAGATGGCCTGATTACGGAAGCTGAAATGCCGCCAAATCAGTATCAGTGCCGTTGAACTTGTTGAGGTCGACCGGCTTTGACACACCGGCGACCGTGCCGCCTTCGGTATGTTGCCAGATCGTCCAGTCTGTCCAACCTGTTTCCATCGCCGGGGTCGGAACCTCGTATTCCGCTGTCCAGAGGTGGTAGTCGGAAAAGCTGTCATCGAAACTCGCGCGCCAAAAGGTCGGACCGGTGTAGATGATCGGACGCACACCGAAATGAGCAGTTACCAGTTCGAGAAAGCGGTGCAGATCCGCGATCCGGTCTTCAGCCGCCTGGGTAGAGTGACCATTGGTTTCGATGTCGACCATGGGTGGCAAATCACCGCTTTCCAGCGTGACACTGGCGGCGAAATTTGCCAGCTGAGCCGCCGGATCGTCGCCGGAGATATAGAAATGATAGGCGCCGCGCACCAAGCCTGCGGCCTTCATGGCTTGCCAATTCGCGGCGAATGCGGGGTCGGTGACGGTCTCGCCTTCGCTGGCCTTGGCGAAGGCAAAGATCACACCGTCACCCGCAACGCTTGCCCACTCGATCTCGCCCTGGAAATGCGACACATCGATGCCTTCAAGCATGCCGTCCGCGCTGACCGGCCTGGCGAGGGAAAAGACAATGACTAAACCAGTCAATGCGCAGAACAGAAATGGTTTGATCGACAAACTGGTCACCTCGTCAAAGATTCTATCTTTCAGGGATCAATCCACGCGGACTGAACCGCAGCACCAACAACAGGATCATCCCCATCGTCAAAAGCCGCATATGCGCCGCCGCATCGGTCAGATGGCCGGCCAGCCACGAGCCTTCCGGCAGCACCGAGGTAATCCCGCCCATCAGCCAATGTCCGATTGGTTCGACCTCGACCCAGAGCCAGTAGATCAAAAAGCCGCCCAGCACCGCGCCCCAGTTGTTGCCCGAGCCGCCGACGATCACCATCACCCAGATCAGGAAGGTAAAGCGCAGCGGCTGATACGACCCCGGCGTCAACTGGCTGTCGAGCGTCGTCATCATCGCGCCCGCGATGCCGCAGATCGCCGAGCCGAGGATGAAGATCTGCAGGTGCCGTCCGGTCACGTCCTTGCCCATTGCCTCGGCGGCGACCTCGTTGTCGCGGATCGCGCGCATCATCCGGCCCCAGGGCGATTTCAGCGCCAACTGGGCCAGCACAAGCAGCAACAGCAGCACCACCGTGAAAAGCCCGGCATAGGCCAGCTTGACGACAATCGACGACGCGGTCGCCAGATCAGCGCCAAAGCCCGCCGCACGCTCGATAAAGGCAGGATCGGCCTGCAGGTCGATCTCGTAGGGCACCGGCCTCGGGATGCCGATCACGTTCTTCACGCCGCGCGCCAGCCAGTCCTCGTTTTTCAGGACCGCGATGACGATCTCGGCAATCCCAAGCGTCGCAATGGCAAGGTAATCCGACCGCAATCCCAGCGCCGTCTTGCCGATCGCCCAGGCCGCCGCCGCCGCGATCAGTCCGCCGACCGGCCAGGACAGGATCACTGGCAACCCCAGACCGCCCAGATAACCCGCCTGCGCCGGACTTACCGCCTCGACGGCGCTTTTGGCCGGGTCGAGGACGATCCGGTACAGCACAAAGCCGCCGATCAGCAGCACCAGCATTGCCACCGTCCGCGCCCGCCCCGGCGTCATCGCCTTCCATACCAGCACTGCGGCGGTAATCGTGGCGGCACCCGTCACCAGCCCCAGCATCAGCCGCACGCCGCCCGCCGCCCAGGCCGCGTCGACCGGCGGCATCGCGACGATCACGGCGGCCAACCCGCCAAGTGCCACAAACCCCATGACACCGATGTTGAACAGGCCCGCATAGCCCCATTGCAGGTTCACCCCCAACGCCATGATCGCCGATATCAGCGCCATGTTCAGCACGCTCAGCGACAGGTTCCAGCTTTGCATCATGCCGGTCGCGATGAACAGCGCCGCGACAAAGGCGAACAGCAAGGCAGGCGGGGCGCTACGGGTCATACCGATTGTCCTTTGAACAGGCCCGTCGGGCGGAACAGCAGCACCACGATCAGGATCGCGAACGACACCGCGAACTTGTAGTCGGTCGACAGCAGCTGCACCAATCCGTCAGGCTCCCAGCCGCCCGGCGCCAGATAGCCCAGCACCTTTTTCAGCGGATAGGTCACCAGCACCTCGGCATAGGCAATCAGAAACCCGCCGGCGATGGCGCCAATCGGGCTGCCCAGGCCGCCGACGATGGCCGAGGCGAAGATCGGCAAGAGAAGCTGGAAATAGGTGAACGCCTTGAACGACTTGTCGAGGCCGTAAAGCACGCCTGCCGTGGTTGCCAGGGCGGCAGCGATGATCCAGGCCACCGCCACCACCTTTTCCGGGCTGATGCCGGACAGCAGGGCCAGATCCTCGTTGTCGGAAAAGGCGCGCATCGACTTGCCGGTGCGGGTCCGGTTCAGGAACCAGAACAGCACGGCCACTGTGATCGCCGCCGTCACCACGGTAATCACCTGCGTGGTGCGGATCGCCAGCCCCTCTTGCAGACCGGTCATCTCGCGGAAGGTGCGCGCCGAGATCAAGAAGCGCTCGCCATCGGTAAAGCTGATGTCATCGACGCCGATGATAAAGCGCACCAGACCGTTCATGATGAACATGACACCCATCGAGACGATGACCAGGATCACCGGCGAGGCCTTTTGTCGTCGGTAGAACCGATAGACGCCGCGGTCGATCATCAGCACCAGCCCCGCAGTGGCCAGGATCGCAATCGGCAGTGCCAGAAGGGCGGTCGGCAGCACGCCCAGCGTAACGCCGAGGCCCTGCAGCCCCCAGGTCGCAAGGATCGCCATCGCGGTACCAAAGGCCATCGTGTCGCCGTGCGCGAAGTTCGAGAACCGCAAGATGCCGTAGATCAGCGTGACGCCCAAGGCCCCCAGCGCCAGCTGCGCACCATAGGCGGTGGCCGGCACGATGACGAAATTCAGCAGTGCGACAAGCGCGTTCAGCGGGTCCATGCGACAGCCCCCCGCAGCGGCACCACGTCAACCGGCGTCGATGGCGCCGGGTTCAGCCCGCGAACCAGCGCCGCACGGATTGCCCGCCGGGGCTGCAATGTCCGGTCAGCCGCTCGACCGGCCCGTCGATCAATTCGCGCAGCAAAAGTGCCGTGCCGGTATCTTGCAGCGCCACAACCAGCCGTCGGCCTTCGCGGTCCCGCGACACAATCAGAACGTCGCGCGATGGCGTTTTCCAGTTGGTTTTCACCTGTGCGGTCAGATGCACGCCTTCCAGTCCGATAACCACGCTGGACGTCTTGGAAAATCGCGCCACCGGATACAGCGTGATCGAATAACTGCTGTCGTTCTCGACGGCTGCGGCAAAGCTGCAAGAAGACGGAATATCTGCTGTCGACATGAATGGCGTCAGCATAAGCGTCAAGACGGCTCCCAACATGATGTGGTCCCTTCCCATCAAGCCCCCAGCCTGTGGGTAGTGTCCGCCTCATGGCGCCATTCTCAAAGCGCGCAGTTTCAACATCTCGCATGGCGTTGCATCTGTGCATCATTGCCTCAGCCCCCCAAAAACGTGCGACGGACTTCCGCGTTGTCCAGAAGTTCCTTTCCGGTGCCGGTATAGGCGTTCTTGCCCTGCACCAGCACATAGCCCTTGTCGGCAATCTCCAGCGCCTGGCGGGCGTTTTGCTCGACCATCAGGATCGAGATACCGGTGCGGGCAACTTCGATGATCCGGTCGAACAGCTCGTCCATGACGATCGGCGACACCCCCGCCGTCGGCTCGTCCAGCATCAGCACCTTGGGTTGGGTCATCAGCGCCCGGCCCACCGCCACCTGCTGGCGCTGACCGCCCGACAACTCGCCCGCCGCCTGACGGCGCTTTTCCTTCAGGATCGGGAACAGGTCGTAGACCTGCGCCATCGTGCCGCGAAAATCATCGCGGCGCAGAAAGGCGCCCATCTCGAGATTCTCCTCGACGCTCAGCGACGGGAACACGTTCGAGGTCTGCGGCACAAAGGCCATGCCCTTCGCCACCCGGTCCTGCGGCGAAAGTGCTGTGATATCCTCGCCGCCGATCCGCACATGACCCGACCGCAGGTTCAGCATCCCGAAGATCGCCTTCATCGCCGTCGATTTGCCAGCACCGTTCGGGCCGACGATCACCGCGATCTGGCCTTCATCCGCAGCAATCGTGCAGTCATGCAAGATATCCGCACCGGTGCCATAGCCGCCGGTCATGTTGGCGCCGATCAGGTAGGGGCCGTCTGCATCGGCAGGCACCGCTTTGCCGCCACGCACGCCGCTGAAGGCGTTCGACGCGGCGCTGGATTTGGTGATCGAGCGGTCCTTGTTGCCACGGCTGCCATAGGGCGAGGCAGTGCCGGTGCTGTCGTCCTGCCCGCTCATGCCCCGGCCTCCGCCTTCGTCTTGTTCTTCAAACCGGTGCCCAGATAGGCCTCGATCACTGCCTCATTTTGCATGATATCGGCGGCGGTCCCCTGCGCCAGAACCCGGCCCTCGGCCATCACGATCACCGGGTCGCACAGCTTGCCGATGAAATCCATGTCATGCTCGATCACGCAAAAGGTATAGCCGCGTTCCTTGTTCAGCCGGATGATCGCATCGGCGATGGTGTTCAGAAGCGTCCGGTTCACGCCCGCGCCGACCTCGTCCAGAAACACAATCTTTGCATCGACCATCATCGTGCGGCCCAGTTCCAGCAGCTTTTTCTGACCGCCGGACAGGTTCCCGGCCCGCTCATCGGCCAGATGCGCGATGGTCAGGAACTCCAGCACCTCGTCGGCCTTGGCCGCCAGTGCACGTTCCTCTTCGGCGATCCGCCCGCGCCCGATCCAGGCGTTCCAGATCGTCTCGCCCGACTGGCCGCCCGGCACCATCATCAGGTTCTCGCGCACGCTCATCGAGGAAAACTCGTGCGGGATCTGAAAGGTGCGCAAGAGGCCCTTGTGGAACAGGTCGTGCGGCGGCAGGCCTGTGATATCCTCGCCGTCCATCGTAACCTTGCCGCTGGTCGGCTTGTGGACCCCGGCGATGACGTTGAACAGCGTCGTCTTGCCCGCACCATTGGGGCCGATCAGCCCGGTGATCGTCCCGGTACCGATCTTCAGCGAAGACCCGTCGACGGCATGAAAGCCGCCAAAATGCTTGTGCAGGTCGTCAACGACGATCATTCCATCCCCTTGCCATCGCTTGCGCCGGTCTTGCCCCGAAAGGTGCGGCGTCTCTTTTATGAAACAGCCCGGGGAATTGACCCCGGGCTGCGTCGTTTGTCAAAGGAAACCGGCGATCAGCGGTAGCCGACCGTGGTCATCGCGCCACCCTTCATCTCGATCTCGCGGTAGCTGCCGGCACTTTCACCCGGTCCGATCAGCTCGACCGCCGAGGCGCCGACGTAATCGACATCGCCGCCGTCCTTCAGGATCTGCAGCGCCTTGGCCAACTCGCCCGGCAGGATCTGCTCGCCCGGCGCATTGGCCACGTCCAGGACCTTGTCCTTGTAGACCTGCGGATCGGACGATCCGGCCGCCTGCATCGCCAGCATGATCAGTGCCGCCGCGTCATAGCTTTCCGGAGCGAAGGCGTTGGTCGGCTCAAAGCCCGCCGCCGTGCCGATCTCCTTGAACTTGTCGGGACCATCGCCGGCAGCGCTGGGATGCTGGCCGAACGAGCCTTCGGTCTTGGCCGCAAAGACCTTTTCCAACGTATCCGAGACCATGCCGTCGGGGAACATGAAAGTGTCGAAGGCGCCGGTATCCAGCGAGGCATTGATGATGCCCGCGCCGCCCTGATCGACATAACCCGCAACGACCAGCACATCGCCGCCCGCAGCGTTGAGGGCCGCGACCTCGGCCGAATAGTCGGCCTTGCCGTCCTCATGTGCCGCATTCAGCGTGACCGTGCCGCCAGTGGCCTCAAAAGCCTGCTGAAAGGCGTCGGCCAGACCCTTGCCGTAGTCGTTGTTGGTGTAGGTCACGGCGACACTGCTGATACCGCGATCGTTCAGGATATCGGTCATCACCTGACCCTGACGCGCGTCCGACGGCGAGGTGCGGAAGAACAGGCCGTTGTCCTCGGCGGTCGACAGGCCGGGCGAGGTCGCCGACGGCGACACCATCACGACGCCGTTCGGCAGTGCTACGTTGGCCAGCTGCGCCCCGGTCTCGCCCGAGCACATGCCGCCGACGATACCCTTGACGCCATCGGCGGTGATCATCCGTTCGGCCGTCGCAGTGGCAAGCGCCGCGTCGATGCAGCCGGTGTCGCCGCGCACGCCGGTCACGGTGGACCCGTCCAGCAAAAGCCCCGAATCGGTGACCTCCTTCATCGCCAGCTCGGCCGCTGCCGCCATGTCGGGGGCAAGCGATTCAAGCGGGCCGGTGAAGCCAAGCGAAATGCCCAGCTTGATATCTTCGGCAGATGCGGAACCGGCGACGAGAACGGCGGCGGTTGTCGCGAGAAGTAGTTTTTTCATTGTTGACTCCCTGTCAGGTGCAAAAACCTGATCGGGAACCTAAGCCGGTGCGCTGCAAAAGGAAAGCCATCTCGCAACGGCAAGAGGGCGGCATCCGGCACCGCCGATTGCCGCCTCAGTCAAGGCCACCCGCGGCAGCCCGTCAGGCGATGATGCGGCTGTATTTGGTGCCTTCGATCGTGGCACCGACGATCAGTCCGGCCTGGCCGAAGACGAAGGCGATGACCGGCGTCAGCACGGTGGTGGTGTCGGTCAACAGCGTCTCGCCCTGATCGTTGATCGCGTATTTCGCATCCGCCCCTGCGACCCAGCCCGCCGAGCGGCGGAAGTCGCCCAACGCGTTCTCGGTCATGAAGAACAGTGCATGCGCGTATTGCTGCGCGCCGATCTGCAGACCAAAGGTGGCCTGAGCCGCCGAGTAATAATCGACCGTCGCATCGTTGACGCGCAAGGCGCCGCGCCCGTACGATCCGCCAAAGCCCAATCCCGCCTCGGTGATCAGCGGCATCCACAGGATGCCCGAGGTCTTGCGCGACAGATCGGAGGCCCCGGGATAGCGGCTGTAGAGGAAATCGCGCGTCGCATCGACGCGCTGGTCGATCCGGTCGGCGCCGCCCGACCCCACGCCGTTGGCGCAGGCGCTCAATCCGGCTGCTGCTGCGCCCAAGATAATGAATCCGCGTCGGGAATAGCCCTGCATCGCGTCGTCCTTTCCAAATGATCCGCCTCAATGCCCGCCCTGTAACCGGCCGGTGCTCCACAAACTATAGGGGACGGCGCGCTCAGTGTCACCAGAATATGTGGCAGGCCCGGTCGATGCGGCAGGGTTCCGCCCGCGTCTTAGCGCCGGGTCAGCCGCCGGGGTGGCCGCAATCGATCCGCGCGCTGTCGCAGCC
>JBBKVJ010000201.1:0-8265 GCA_037968375.1 Paracoccaceae bacterium
GCCCGGCATCCTCCGCCCCAGCCCGTTGATCCGGTCAAGCGCCGCCATGAACTCGGCCACCCGCGGATCGCCGGGTTCGGCGTTCAGACGACCGATGTTCAGCTCGGCGAGATGGTGGGTCTCGCGGCGATGCTCGGGTTTCTGATCGTTCATCCGCCCACCCTCGAGTGCACGGGCGCATGCACCGGCCCCTTGTCAAGCACGACAATGGAATCATGCACATGAATGCCCGAAACCGCCGCCAACAGCGGTTCAAGCTGCAGGCCTTGACCATGATAAGGTTGATGCATGTCGTCGATGATCTTGATAATGTCAGCGAAGAAATTCCGCCGCCGACCGAACCCACCACCAAACTCCCGTGAATAGGCGGTAGGGAGATCTTCAATCATATAGACACCGCCCTCGGAAACGACAGGATAGAGTGCGGCAAGCGAAGCCCGGATATGCGTCATCACATGGCTGCCATCGTCCAGCACCACGTCCAGCCCGCCCATCTCCTCCACCACCTGCGCAAGAAAAGTAGGGTCGTCCTGCGATCCGATCCTGACCTTGCCAGCCTCACCATCCAGGCGCGCACATTTGGGATTGATATCGATACCGAAGATCACCGCGTCCGGGCCGAAATACCGTCGCCACTTCTGTAGCGACCCTCCATTCGAGACGCCGATCTCGAGAAATCGCACGGGTTGCCCACGAAAGCGCGCGAAATAACGATCGTAGATTGGAATGTAGTGGTGCCACTTATGAACCACCGCACCCGTATTGCCCGCATAAATATCCAGCAAATCGCCATCGAAACCGTATTTGGAACGGATATCATCGGCCACATCCGTGCCTCGGAAGCGGAACGGCTCAATATTCATGCGTCTTCCCCATTTTGAGCGGGCCTGCCGAACGGGCCGCCGGATACCGATTGCGGGCCATCCCCTACTCTGCCGCCACTGCACGCACCCGCCCGGTGCGCTTGTGCTTGATCCGGTCCTCAATCTCGCCCCGGAAATGCCGGATCAACCCCTGGATCGGCCAGGCTGCCGCGTCGCCCAGCGCACAGATCGTGTGACCCTCGACCTGCTTGGTCACGTCCAAAAGCATGTCGATCTCCGAGGCTTCGGCCTCACCGCGCACAAGCCGGTCCATGACCCGCATCATCCAGCCGGTGCCTTCGCGGCAGGGCGTGCACTGGCCGCACGACTCGTGCTTATAGAACGCCGACAGCCGCCAGATCGCCTTGATGACATCGGTCGACTGATCCATCACGATCACCGCCGCCGTGCCGAGGCCCGATTTCTGCTCGCGCAGCCAGTCGAAATCCATGATCGCCTCGTCGCAGACGTCCGCAGGCAACAGCGGCACCGACGAGCCGCCGGGGATCACCGCCTTGAGGTTCTTCCAGCCGCCGCGCACGCCGCCGCAATGCTTGTCGAGAAGCTCGCGCAGGGTGATCGACATCGCCTCTTCGACGACACAGGGGTTTTCGACATGTCCCGAGATCGCGAACAGCTTGGTGCCCGCATTATTCGGCCGCCCGAAGCCCGCGAACCAGGACGCGCCACGGCGCAGGATCGTCGGCACGACGGCGATGGATTCGACGTTGTTCACCGTCGTCGGGCAACCATACAGGCCTGCACCCGCCGGGAACGGCGGCTTCATCCGGGGCATGCCCTTGCGGCCCTCAAGGCTTTCCAGAAGGGCGGTTTCCTCGCCGCAGATATAGGCCCCCGCGCCGTGATGCAGGTAGAGGTCGAAATCCCAGCCGGACCCGGCAGCATTCCGGCCCAGCAGCCCCGCGTCATAAGCCTCATCCACCGCCGTCTGCAGCGCCTCACGTTCGCGGATGTATTCGCCGCGCAGGTAGATGTAGCCGGCATGTGCGCCCATCGCGAAACCGGCGATAAGGCAGCCTTCGATCAGCGTGTGCGGATCGTGGCGCATGATCTCGCGGTCCTTGCAGGTGCCGGGCTCAGACTCGTCGGCGTTGACCACCAGATAATGCGGCCGCCCGTCGCTTTCCTTGGGCATGAACGACCACTTGAGGCCCGTCGGAAAGCCAGCCCCGCCGCGCCCGCGCAGCCCGCTGTCCTTCATCTGCGACACGATCCAGTCGCGCCCCTTGCCGATCAGGGCACCTGTCCCGTCCCAATGGCCGCGCGTCTCGGCGCCCTTCAGCGTGCGGTCATGCATGCCGTAGAGATTGGTGAAAATCCGGTCTTCGTCCTTCAGCATCTCACTATCCCTGCTCGTCCCGGCGCTTGCGCCAGATCTGATAAACCACCACCAGCGCCCAGAAGAACGCCGCGAGTGCGGCGAAGTCGAAAAGGAAAACCCAGCGCTCAGGCCAACCCATCACAGCGCCCAGCCACTGCGCCCCGATCCACAGCACCATCGTCGCCGCCATCACGACGGCGGCGAGGCGGGCCTGTCTGGCGGACCTGAGGTCGTCGGTGCTCATGGCGATCCTCGCTGCCCGCTAGCCTTTGCCGCCCGACGTTTTCGGACCGGCTGAGGACCCGGGCGATTTTTGCGCCGCAGCCTTGCGGGACGCCGCCGGTTTTGCGGCGGTTTTCGGCGATGCCTTCGCGGCGGCAGGCTTTGATGCCGCCGCCTTGGCCCTCGCGGGCTTTTTTGCGCCGGTTTTCGCAGTGGCAGGCTTGGTCGCCGGTGCCTTGCCGGCAGATGTCTTGGCTGCTGCCGTCTTCGCAGCCGGGGCCTTGCTGGCCGTTGCATCCCTGGTCGAGGTCGATTTCGCGGCGGGCGCCTTCGCTTTCGTCGTTCCAGTCTTCGCAGCCGCACCCTTTCCAGCCCGGGTCTTGGCGGCAGAGGATGTCGCTGCCGGTTTGGCGGTCTCGGTCTTCGGTGCAGCCACAGTTGCATCCGGCGACTGCGCCGAGGGCATCGCTGCGTTGATCTTGTCCTTGGCATTCGCCATCAAGGCCTCGGGCTTGGCCCAGTCGGCCACGCCGCCATCGCCGCAGCGAAGATGGCTCAGCAGGTAGCCGCCCGCGCCACCCAGGATGATGGCGCCAAGCAACGCACCCAGAAACGACCAGTCGATCACCAGCAAAAACAGAAATGCCACGAAACCGCCCGCCCCGGCGATGTGCCAGCTTTTGCCCTGGCAGGTCTGCTGTTCCCAATAGTCCATCATGCGTTTGTTCCCCTTGGTTTATCGTTATCCGTTCTCTGCCCGTCTAGCACGGACCAGACCCGCCCCGTCACGATTATCGCTTCGTCTTGCGAGGATTTGTGGCACCGCTTCGATCCGACAGCGCGCGGGCCTGATCCACCCAGGCATCACGCGTGGCGCGGCCCTTGAAGCCTTCCAGATTGTCATCAACCCATGCGGCCTCATCACTGGTCCAGGCGGCGACCTGATCGTAGTGGTAAAAGCCTAGGCTGTGCAGCTGTTTCTCCAGCTTCGGCCCGACCCCCTTGATCCGCTTCAGATCGTCCGGATTGCCGTCCCGCGCCGCCTTCAGCGCGGCAGGCTGCGTCGCGCGCGTGTTGGCCGATTGCGGCCCGGAATGCTTCGGGCGGCCCTTTTCCAGCTCGGGCGCCTGTTGCACGGTGATCCCGGTCTCATCAGCCGGGTGGCCCTGGCCCGGCGTCGGTTCGGGCGCGTCTTGGCCCTTGGTCGAGGCGGGCCGGGCAATCCAGGGCGTGGTAAGCCGCACCTCGCTGCCGTCGATCCGCTTGATCGTATCGCCCAAGGCCATTGCGGCGGCGACCGAGGCATTATGCTCGGGCCGTCCCTTGGCATAGTCTTTGAGGCTGGTCAGACCGCTTAGCGGTTCCGCCGCATAGCGGCCGTTCTGCGGGCCCGGCAACGGCACCTGTCCTGCAGCCATCTCGTCGATGATTTCGCCCAGACGCGCGGCGGTCAGATCCTCGTAGTAATCCTTGCCGATCTGCGCCATCGGCGCGTTGGCACAGGCGCCCAGACACTCGACCTCTTCCCAGGAAAACTTGCCGTCGGCAGAAAGTTGATGCGCGCTCGGCGCGATCTTGTTGCGGCAGACAGCGATCAGGTCTTCGGCGCCGCAAATCATGCAGCTTGTCGTGCCGCAGATCTGCAGATGTGCCACCGAACCCACCGGCGCCAGCTGGAACATGAAATAGAACGTCGCGACCTCAAGCGCCCGGATATAGGCCAGATCCAGCATCGCCGCGACATGCTCGATCGCGGGCCGCGACAGCCAGCCCTCCTGCTCCTGCGCACGCCACAAAAGCGGGATGATGGCGCTGGCCTGACGGCCTTGCGGAAACTTGGTCATCTGCGCCTCGGCCCACTTGAGATTGGCAGGCGTGAAGGCAAAGCTGTCAGGCTGATGGGCGTGAAGGCGGCGAAGCATCGGATCGTCCTTGTCGTTCGGGGCGCGCGCGCGGGCAGGCGATCCACTCTTAGCGCACTGAAACGCGGGCCGGAAGCCCATCAAACCCGCATTTTCCACGTCTTTCGATGCGACTCAGCCGCAACCGCCCGTTGTCAGCACCAGAACACCGCCCTCGAACTTAGCCTCGCCGGATGCGATCAGGCTGTCGACGACCGCGCGCGCCGCATCTTCGTTCAGCTTGGCCGCTGCAAGAATGACGGCGTTGTTGCCGCCATCGACACGGCACCCGGCGTCGGTGATGGCCGCGATCATCGCGGCCTTGTCGGCAGTGTTCTGCGCCAGCGCGGGTAATGCGGCGCCAGCCATAAGAGTGGCTAGGGCGAGGGTGCGAAACATCAGTGGTCTCCTTCGACTGCGGCGCGAAATAAAGGGGCATCAGCCCCTCCGCGACACCCGCAGAATGATCCTGTTTACCAGGATATTCAATATCAGGCCCGATCAGACATGCGAAAACCGGACAGCGGCGGCCTATTTGGCCGGGCAGGCCTCGGACACCAGCACCAGTTCGCCATCCTTGATCTCGGCACTGCCCGCATCCAGAAGTGCTTGCACGACGGTTGCGGCGTCGGCCTCGGCCAGCCCCGCTTCGGCCAGGATCGTCGAGTTGTTCTCGGCGGTCACGCGGCAGCCATTGGCGGCAATCGCGACGGCTATGGCAAGGGTCTGTTCCTCGGTGGCGGCAGGCGCATCAGGGGCCGGCGTCACGGCGGTCTGGGCCTGAGCGCCAAGACCTGCGAACCCAAGGACAGCGGCAAGGACAAAAGAGTTGGTCATCTGTTCAGTCTCCATCGGTCGGGTAAAAGTGATTCCCGTTCACACATAGGGTGTTGCCAGCTGTTTACACGAATTCGGCCCGGTCATCCGATATCAAGCCGTCGGGCGCCCGCCTGAAAGACACTTCTTCTGAGAAAAACCGTGAAGAGATACACCGCCTAGCGGTCGATCTCGCCGAACACCACATCCATCGTGCCGATGATCGCGGCGACGTCGGCCAGCTGGTGGCCGCTGGCGATATGATCCATCGCCTGCAGGTGCAAAAACCCCGGCGCGCGGATCTTGGCGCGGTAGGGTTTGTTCGACCCGTCCGCCACCAGATAGACGCCGAACTCGCCTTTCGGCGCCTCGACTGCGGCATAGATCTCGCCCGCGGGCACGTGAAAGCCCTCGGTGTACAGCTTGAAATGATGGATCAACGCCTCCATCGAGGTCTTCATCTCGCCCCGCGGCGGCGGTGTGATCTTGCCGCGCGCCAGAACTTCGCCCGGCTCCTTGCGCAGCTTCTCGCAGGCCTGGCGGATGATCTTGACGCTTTCGCGCATCTCGGCCATCCGGCACAGATACCGGTCATAGCAATCGCCGTTCTTGCCCACCGGGATGCGGAACTCGAACTCGTCATAGCATTCGTAAGGCTGCGCCCGGCGCAGGTCCCAGGCCATGCCGGAACCGCGCACCATGACGCCGGAAAAGCCGTAGTTCAGGATATCGTCCTCGGTCACCACGCCGATATCGGCATTGCGCTGCTTGAAGATGCGGTTCTCGGTCAGCAGCCCGTCGATATCATCCATCTTGCCGGGAAATTCCACCGCCCAGGTGTCGATATCCTCGATCAGGTTCGGCGGCAGATCGACATGCACGCCACCGGGGCGGAAATACGCGGCATGCAGCCGCGCCCCGCAGGCCCGCTCGTAGAACACCATCAGCTTCTCGCGTTCCTCGAACCCCCACAAGGGCGGCGTCAGCGCGCCCACATCCATCGCCTGCGTGGTGACATTCAGAAGGTGGCTGAGGATGCGGCCGATCTCGGAATACAATACCCGGATCAGCGAGGCGCGGCGCGGGACCTTGACCCCGGTCAGCTTTTCGATCGCCAGACACCAGGCATGTTCCTGATTCATCGGCGCCACATAATCCAGCCGGTCGAAATAGGGCAGGTTCTGCAGGTAGGTGCGGCTTTCCATCAACTTTTCGGTGCCGCGATGCAGCAGCCCGATATGCGGATCGCAGCGTTCGACGATTTCGCCGTCCAGCTCAAGCACCAGCCGCAACACACCATGTGCCGCCGGATGCTGGGGGCCGAAGTTGATGTTGAAGTTGCGGATCTTCTGCTCGCCGGTTTCCAGATCCTGGCTGCCGTCGTCGTAGGTGTTCCGCCGGGTGTCGCCGTCCATCATTTCGCGGCCTCTTTCTTCTCATCACCCGGCAGGATGTATTCCGCACCTTCCCAAGGCGACATGAAATTGAACTGCCGGTATTCCTGCACGAGGCTGACCGGCTCGTAGACCACGCGCTTTTCAACGTCGTCATAGCGGACCTCGGTATAGCCGGTGGTCGGGAAATCCTTGCGCAGAGGATAGCCGCGAAAACCGTAGTCAGTCAGGATCCGGCGCAGGTCCGGGTGGCCCGAGAAGAGGATGCCGAACATGTCGAACACCTCGCGCTCGAACCAGTTCGCCGAGGGGTGAACCGAGGTGACCGAGGGCACCATCTCATCCTCGCGCACCGCCGTTTTGATCCGGATGCGGTGGTTCTGATACATCGACAGGAAATGGTAGACCACGTCGAACCGCTCGGGCCGGGCGGGGTGATCGACGGCGGTGATGTCGACCAGCGTCGAGAACCGGCAGGTGCGGTCGGCGCGCAGGAATTCGACGAAGGCAGTCAGCGACGACAGCGCCACTTTGACGGTCAACTCGCCCCGCGCCACGCCCCAAGACAGCACGCATTCGGGCCGCTTCGCCTCGATATGGGTGCCCAGTTCCTGCAGTGCTTCGCTCATCGCACGATCGTCCCTGTCCGGCGAATTTTCCGCTGTAGCTGCAAGATGCCATAAAGCAGCGCCTCGGCCGTCGGCGGGCAGCCCGGCACGTAGATGTCCACCGGCACGATCCGGTCGCAGCCGCGCACCACCGAATAGCTGTAGTGGTAATAGCCGCCGCCATTGGCGCACGAGCCCATGCTAATCACATAGCGCGGTTCGGGCATCTGGTCGTAGACCTTGCGGAGCGCCGGCGCCATCTTGTTGGTCAGCGTGCCGGCGACAATCATCACGTCGGACTGACGCGGTGAGGCACGGGGCGCGATGCCAAAGCGTTCGGCGTCGTAGCGCGGCATCGAGGTGTGCATCATCTCGACAGCACAGCAGGCCAGACCGAAGGTCATCCAGTGCAGCGAACCGGTGCGCGCCCAGTTGACAATATCTTCCGCCGAGGTCAGCAAAAACCCCTTGTCCTGCAACTCGCGGTTCAATTCCTGTGTGGCGACCTCGCGGTCAGGCCCCGCGGTGTTGGAATAGGCAAGGTCTGACATGCGCCCGGCTCCCAATTGCACGGCCTGAATTCCGGCGCCAAGGGTGACGCCGCCATCCCGACACTCCTACCGGATCGGTTCTGCCAGTGCAACGCGTCTGGAACTCCAGTGAAGCGGCCCGGCCGAACTTGCAGAGGCGCCGGGATGGAAGGGTCACGCACCATCCAGTAGGCCGCGCGCCAAGGCCCGCCGCGTACCGGACCGGTCGTCGCGAAACCGCCGCACCGCGTCGACCATATCGGCGGGCAGTGAAGGCAGGCAGGTCAGAGCCTTCAGTGCCTTCAGCGGCTCAAGCCTGGGGTAGAACGGCAGCGACTCGGCCACGCCCAAGGCAGATCGCAGGATTTCCCGGTGCCGGGCGACATAGGGCCAGACCACGTCCAATGCGAAGGCGTCGAAGGACAGGTCCGGCCAGCCCGGCCCTGCGGGCTTCGTCGAAAACGCCAGCACCATCAGATGGCCCTCCGGTATTCCCGATCGCATCTCTTGCGCCACGTGATAGAACGCCTGCGTCTTGGCGAGATTGATCTCGGCCCTGGGAACACCGGAACCGCCCCGCTGCCCACCC
>JBBKVJ010000202.1:0-4726 GCA_037968375.1 Paracoccaceae bacterium
GTCCAATGCCATGCGCGCAGCCATAGCGCGCCGACGGCGCGGCTGACAATGGGGCGCATTGACAACCCTCGCTGGTCGGGGGACGAACGGGCCGAAACGGGGGCGAAGCCTGAGATGCAACAAAAGAAACTCCTGCGCGCGCTGGCGGGCGAGACGCAAAAGGTGCCGCCGGTCTGGCTGATGCGGCAAGCCGGTCGCTATCTTCCGGAATACCGCGCGACGCGGGAAAAGGCGGGGGGGTTTCTCGAACTGTGCTACACGCCCGACCTCGCCAGCGAGGTGACATTGCAACCGATCCGCCGTTACGGGTTCGATGCGGCGATCATATTTGCCGATATTCTGCTGGTGCCGCAGGCTTTGGGCGCCGATCTGTGGTTCGTGACCGGCGAAGGCCCGCGTCTGTCGACCGTCACCACCGAAGCCGATTTCGCCGCACTGAAAGGCACGACCGATATTCACGAGACGCTGGCGCCGATCTACCAGACGGTGCGCAACGTCAAGGCCGCGCTGCCGCCCGAGACCGCGCTGATCGGCTTTGCCGGTGCGCCCTGGACGGTGGCAACCTACATGATCGCCGGGCGCGGCACCCCGGATCAGGGCCCGGCACACGCGCTGAAAGCCGAGAACCGGGCGCTTTTCGAGCGGCTGATGGCCCTGCTGACCGAAGCGACTGTGGAATACCTGTCGGCCCAGATCGAGGCCGGGGCCGAAGTCATCAAGCTGTTCGACAGCTGGGCCGGGTCGCTGCAAGGCGAAGATTTCCGGCAATTTTCGCTGCAGCCGATCCGCGACATCATCGCCGCGCTGAAAGCGCGCCACCCAGGCACGCCCGTCATCGCCTTCCCGCGCCAGGCGGGCACGGGGTATGTCGGTTTCGCCAAGGCTACCGGGGCCGATTGCCTGGCGGTGGACAATTCGGTGAACGCCGATTGGGCGGTGGAGAATCTGCAACAGGACGGCTGCGTGCAAGGCAACCTGGACCCCAAACTGATGGTCGAGGGTGGCGCGCGGCTGGTTGCGGAAACCAGACGGATCGTCAAGGCTTTTGCGGGTGGCCCGCATATCTTCAACCTCGGCCACGGCATCACACCCGATGCCGATCCCGACAATGTGCATCTGATGCTGGAAGCGGTCCGGAGCTAGCGCCAATCAAATCTGTCGCAGCGCACGAATTCAGATCCTGCTGCCCTGCCGGACTGCACAGCAGCCCGTCCCGCGCCCCTGCATTTCAAACTTCCTTTTGTTCCAAATACCGCCGCCGGTGGCACGCCGCGCGATCCGCGCGGCGCCACGCCCAACTTGAGGAGAGGGCCCCTGGGCCCGCGACGAAAGGCGGGAGCGCACCGGGTATATCCCGCGCTCACGGCCATTTCGCCAGCGGCGGCAGGCTCATCAGCACCGCATTGGCGTCGTGCCCGGTCTCCAGCCCGAATTTGGTGCCACGGTCGTAGACCAGATTGTATTCGGCATAAAGCCCGCGATGCACCAGTTGCGTCTCGCGGTCGTCGTCGGTCCAGCTTGTATCCCGCCTCGCCTCAATCAGGGGCACGAAGGCGGGCAGGAAGGCGCGACCGACATCCTGGGTGAAAACGAAATCGGCCTCCCAGTCGCCAGTATTTAGATCGTCGTAGAAGATGCCTCCGACACCGCGCGCCCGGCCCCGGTGCGGAACGAAGAAATATTCGTCGGCCCAGGCCTTGAAGCGGGGGTAGTAGTCGGGCGAATGGCGCGCGCAGGCGGCCTCGAGAACGGCATGGAACGCCGCCGTGTCCTTGGCATACTCAACGCAGGGGTTGAGGTCCGAGCCACCACCGAACCACGCGGCACCCGGGGTCCAGAACATCCGCGTGTTCATGTGGACGGCGGGCGTGTGCGGGTTCTGCATATGCGCGACCAAGCTGATCCCCGAGGCCCAGAACCGCGGATCGTCGGCCATCCCCGGCACGCCGCGCGCCGTCATCGCGGCTTGTGCCCGTTCGCCCAGCCGCCCGTGAACCGTCGAGACATTGACGCCGACCTTCTCGAACACCCGACCGCCACGCATCACGCTCATTAGCCCGCCACCGGCATCCGAGCCGTCGTCAGAGGCACGGCGCGTCTCGCTGACCTCGAACCGACCCGCAGGCACCTTGGCAAAGGGCCCCGTCGCCTGCGCATCCTCCAGCGCCTCGAACGCGGCCACGATCTGATCGCGCAAGTTGCGGAACCAATCCGCCGCGCGGGACTTCTGATCCTGCACATTGTCCGCCATTCGCGCCTCCGGCATGAACCCGCCAATGTCGGTTAGACCGCGTTTGGCAGGGCGCGTGCAAGCGCCTATGATGCCGCACCAGCAAAGGATTTCCGATGCGTCCTGCCTTCATGATCGCCCTCGCCATGATCCTTGGCCTTGCCGCCTGCGCCGATCCGCGCACAGCTTGCCTCGACCGCGCCGCCGAACCGCTTCGCTCGCTCGATGCCGAGATTGCCGAAACCGAAACTGCCCTGGCGCTGGGGTATCGCATCGCGGATGGATCGCGGATCACCGCAGGCATGCGGCTTTGTGCCGACAACAGCCCGGTCACCTTCTGCGTCTCGGGTCAGCGCCCGATTTCCGAGCGCCGGATTGCGATCGACCGCGCCTCGGAACGGGCGCGGCTGGAGGCGCTGATTGCCCGCCGACCCGCTGTCGCCGCCGCTGCGGCGCGCGCGGTCGATGCCTGCCCGGCCCCAGCCTTGTGATCTGCGCCCCCTTGCGCCCGCCGGGTTGGTTTGGCATGCAACGGGATCAGTGCGGCCCACGCTCGCGCCTTGTCGGAGACACCTCATGCGCATTCTGAGCACCTCGGCACTCGCCCTTCTTGTTCTCGCCGGTTGCGGCCAGAAGGCGCTGGAAGAGTGTCGCACCCGCGCCAACGCGGAAGTCGAGACGGTGGACCGTCTGATCGAAGAGACCGAAGCCAATCTGCTGCGCGGCTACGCGCTTGAGCCGGACGCCAGTAACAAGGGTGGCTTCAAACTGTGTGCAGGCGGCGACGGCCCGTTGTCGCTTTGCGCCGAGAAGGAAAAGGAGGCGGGCACCAAGCCTGTCGCGATCAACCCGATCACCGAGCGGTTGAAGCTTGCCAACCTGCGCCAGCGTCGCAGGGGGTTGCAGGAACTGGCCGACCGCGAGACTGCCAAGTGCGAGGCTGAGTTCGGCCGCTGATCTTCAGGGCTGCCGGCAAGCAGCACAATCGTGGATTTCAAACCTGCGCTGCCTTGCATCGAACCAGGAAATTTGCCCCGGAACGGTCAGGAAATCAGTGCTGGGAACGCCTCGGCGCGCCGTCGATCTGATCTTTCGTCATATCCGTCCGGACCCCGCCAAAGGTCATCACGGCACAAAAGACACTGCCCTGTCGATGGCCAGATCAGTGCGCCGCCGCCATCACCGGGTCGATCAGGGTCCGTCCGCCGTCAACCGCCAGCACTTGACCGGTGATGAATCCCGCACCTTCCGAGGCGAGAAATTGCACCGCATCGGCCAGTTCGCCCGGTGCCGCGATCCGCCCCATCGGCGTGTGCTCGGTGATATCGTCGCGCACATCTGCGTGATCCTTCAGCGCCGTCTTCAGGCTGGTGCTCATCACCGAGCCGAGCGCCACGGCATTGACCCTGATCCGGTGCGGCGCCAGCGCCACGGCCATCGAGCGGGTCATCTGGTCGACCGCCGCCGCCGCGACCGAATAGCCCATCAGCGTCGGCCCGGTGCGCCGCGCCGCAATCGACGAAATATTGACGATGGCACCGGCCTGACCCTCGTCATTGCGGTCATCCTCGATCTGCTTGATCATCCGCTTGGCCACCGTCTGGCTTAGCCTCAGTGCCGAGAACAGGTTCAACTGCAGCATTTCCTCGACGGCGTCGCCTTCAGGGTCCAGCGGATCGGATACGGCCAGCGCCCGCGAGGCGTTGACCAGAATGTCCACCCGTTCAAAGGCGTCCAGAGTGGCCGAGATCAGGTTGGCGTGGCTCAGCTTCTTGCGCAGGTCGCAGCTGAAGAACCGGGCCGAGCCATCGCCGTCGCCGTTCTCGCCGATTTCGGCGATCAGGCGGGCTTCGTCGGCGTCGGCGAACATGACATTTGCGCCCTCATCGACAAAGCGGCGCGCGATGGCAAGGCCGATGCCGTTGGCCGCACCCGTGACGATGGCGGTTTTGCCGGCGATGGAAAAGGACATGGGGCTCAGTTCCTTGTGCGGGGCGCGGGCGCGGGGCGGATTTGACCCCGGTCGCGCGGTAAATCTTGTAGGCGGGCGGGCCGGGCAGTTCCTCGACAGTGCGGAACAGCTCGGCCAAAGCGCCTTCGTAAGGCAGATGCCGGTTCGCCACCATCCACAGCGTGCCCGAGGGCACCAGCGCGCGTGCGGCGGCAGCGATGAAGGCGCGGCCAAGACCGGGATCGGCGACACGCCCCTGATGGAACGGCGGATTCATCACGATGGCGCCAAAGCGCGTCTCGGGCGCAAAGGTCGTAGCGTCGGCCCAATGGAACCGGGCGCGTGGGTCGGTGACGTTCTGCCGCGCCGCCTCAAGCGCGTCATGCTCGGCCTCGATCAGGTGCATCTCTTCGACGCCGGTGCGGGTCAGCGCCTCGGCGCTGAGATAGCCCCAGCCCGCACCGAAATCGGCGACGCGCGGCGGCAGCTTGACGGGCAGGGCTGCGGCAAGTGCTGCCGAGCCGGGATCGACACCATCGGCCGAA
>JBBKVJ010000203.1:0-3568 GCA_037968375.1 Paracoccaceae bacterium
GATGATGGAGTTGCGCACCACGATACCACCACCAGCCATGAAACCGATCATCGAGGTGGCGGAGAATGGCGCGCCGAACAGCCAATGGCCCGCGATAATGCCCAGAAAGGTCAGCGGAATCGGCGTCAGGATCACCAGGGGCAGCCGGAACGACCCGAACTGCGCGACGACAAGGATATAGATCCCCAGCAGCGCCACACCGAAGGCAGCACCCATGTCGCGGAATGTGACGTAGGTGACTTCCCACTCGCCGTCCCACAAGAGCGTGGTCACGGATTCGTCTTCGGGTTGGCCGTAAAGGCTGATCACCGGTTTGGTTCCCGGCGCCCAGTCCATCGCGTCCAATGCCTGACCGACCGCGATCATGCCATACAGCGGCGCCTCGAATGCGCCGGCCAGTTCGCCCGTCACCATTTCCGCGTCACGTCCGTTGTGGCGAAACACCGGGAAAGACGCGCGTTCTTCGGCAACGCGGATCACATCGCCCAATTCGACCACGCCGCGCGCGCCCGGCAGCACATTGGCAGGGATCGGGGTGGACAGGAACCGTTCGTCCAGCACCCTGTCACCCTTTGCCCGCGCGATGCGGATCGGGATCGGCTGGCGGCCGTCTGCGCGGTGCGAATAACCCACGGTGCTCCCTCCATTCAGGATTGCCAGCGTGTCGAACACATCGCTTTCCTCGACGCTGAAAAACTCCAGATCATCGGTACTGATCGTGGCGCGCAAACGGCGCGGCTGGGTGCCGAAACTGTCATCGACATCAACCACAAACGGCACGGATTCAAAGGCCGCTCGCACCTTCGAGGCGGCAGCCCGCCTTGTAGCGGCATCGGGGCCGTAGACCTCGGCTAGCAATGTGGCAATTACCGGGGGGCCGGGTGGTGGCTCGACCGTTTTCAGGCTCGTGCCTTCGGGCAGCGTCAAGGACGCAAGCCGGGCGCGGACATCCAGTGCGATGTCATGGCTGGGCCGGTCGCGGTCGGCCTTGGGCGACAGGGTGATCTGCACCTCACCCAGATGAGGTTCTTCGCGCAGGTAGTAATGCCGCACCAGGCCGTTGTAGTTGAAAGGGGCGGAGGTGCCCGCATGGGTCTGTACCGACACAACCTCGGCCAGCTGCAAGACCACGCGCGCAACATCTTGCGCCACCCGGTCCGTTGCCTCGACTGACGCGCCTTCCGGCAGGTCGATCACCACGGACAGTTCGGATTTATTGTCAAAGGGCAGCAGTTTGACGGTCACATCCTCGGTGTAGAGAAGGCCGAGCGAGCCAAAGGACAAGACCGCAGTGATAAGCAAGAATGCCAGACTGCCGGCCTTACTCGCCAGCAAAGGTCGTGCCACCATGCCATATACGCGGCCGAGAAACCCGCCGGGATGGCTTCCATAAGTATCGTCATCGCCATGCGTCGCCATCGGCGCGCGACCCGCCACTTTGACCATCAGCCAAGGCGTGATTATCACGGCCACAAAGCACGAAAAGATCATCGCCGCACTGGCATTCGCCGGGATAGGGCTCATGTAGGGGCCCATCAAGCCCGACACGAACAGCATCGGCAACAGGGCGGCCACTACTGCCAGGGTCGCCACGATGGTCGGGTTACCAACCTCGGCCACCGCCTCAATCGCACCGGTCAGGCGGCTGCGGTCATCGTTCATCCCCCAATGGCGCGCGATGTTTTCGATCACAACGATCGCGTCATCGACCAGAATACCAATCGAGAAGATCAACGCGAACAGCGACACCCGGTTCAGCGTATAGCCCATGATCCAGGCCGCGAAGAGCGTCAGCAGAATCGTGACCGGGATCACGACTGCCACCACGATCGCCTCGCGCCAGCCGATGGCAAGCCACACCAGTGCAACGATCGAAAGGGTGGCAAGGCCCAGATGAAACAACAGCTCATTGGCCTTTTCATTCGCGGTTTCGCCGTAGTCGCGGGTGACGATGACGTCGATGGTTTCCGGGATCAGGCTGCCTTCAAGCGCCTCGACCCGGTGCAAGATCTCCTCTGCCACGATCACCGCATTGGCCCCGGCACGCTTGGCCACCGCCAATGTGACGGCTGGCGCGCGAGTTATCGTTCCATCCTCGGCGCGGCCTACGTTGGCGACGATCAAGTTGGCACTGTCCGACACAAAGCTTACCTGTGCCACGTCGGCGACATAGACCGGCCGCGCGTCGCGGGTAGTCAGCAAGAGGTTGCCGATTTGCGCAGACGCCACCAGCGTTTCCCCCACCACCAGATCAATCTGATCGCCGCCGTCGCGCAGCTTACCGGTGTTTTGCGACCGGTTGGCATTGGCCACCTTGGCCGCAAGCTGCTGCAAGGTGACACCGTAAAGCGCCAGCCGCTCGGGGTCGGGCGCGATGCGGATCATCTCGGGCACCTCGCCCACCAGATAGGTCAGTCCGACATCCTTGGTCTTGGCAACCTGAGTGCGCAGTTCGCGGGCGATCCGTGTCAGATCATTGGCGCTGATCCCTTCCACTCCCGGTTTGGGCGCCAGCGTCAGCGACACAATCGCCACATCGTCAATGCCGCGCCCGACGACCAGCGGCTCGGGGATGCCGACCGGTATACGGTCCATATTGGCGCGGATCTTGTCACGCACCCGCAGCACCGCGGTATCTGACGCGGTGCCAACCTTGAAGCGCACTGTGACCAGCACATTGTCATCCCGGGTCGAGGAATAGACATGTTCCACCCCATTGATCCCTTTGACGATACCTTCCAACGGTTCGGCCAACAGTTTGACCGCGTCCTCGGCATGCAGCCCCGGGGCCTGCACATGAATATCCACCAACGGAACCGAGATTTGCGGTTCCTCTTCGCGCGGCAGGGATGTCACGGCGACCAGCCCCATCGCCAGCGCCGCCAGAATGAACAAAGGCGTCAAGGACGAGGCGATGAACGCCCGCGTCAGACGCCCGGCGATGCCAAGATTGACCGTTTCGGGAGTCTCAGTCATGTCCGGTCACCACCCGGTCACCGACCATAAGGCCCGACAACACCTCGATCATCGCGGCCCCGTCAAGTGTCTGGCGCTGTCCCAGCACGACAGTGCGCAAGACCGGCCCTTCGGGGCCAGCTACCTCGACGAAATCAAGGCCGGTCCGGGTTATAACGGCGGTCTCTGGCACCATCAGCGCGGTGCGGGTATCAACCGGCAGGCGCACCAGAACCCGCGCGTTGATGAAGCCGTCGGGCAAATCCGGCACTTCCACATCCGCGATCACCCGACCGTTTTCGATCAACGGATAAATTCGCTCCAGCGTTCCCTGTGATGGTCCTGCGGCAGTTTCAATCTCAATCGCAGCACCTTCCTGCAAAAAAGCGGCATGACGTTCCGGCACCGCGATGCGCAGAAATATCCCGCCGCCGCCAATCGTGGCCACAGCCTCGCCTGGCAACACGACCGCGCCGGCCGCCACCGGCACGGCCAGCACGCGGCCGGCAATGGGGGCCAGTACCGCACCCTCAAGTGCCTGCTGCTCCACCACCTTGCGATCAGCGCCAACTGCCGCGATCTGGCCCGTCAGCACATCGACCTGGGTGCGCAG
>JBBKVJ010000204.1:0-3047 GCA_037968375.1 Paracoccaceae bacterium
GGCTGACGCTTCTGCTGACCACCGTGGCCTCGGCATCGCCGGTCAGACCCTTGGCCTGAAACGCCGCCACCAGCCGCAACAGGCCGGAGCCGCTCTGCGGTGGGTTGCCGCCAAAATAAGCGGTGACCTGATCCGGCTCCGCAGCCTTGGGAATGGCCGCTTCGCCCTTTTCCGCCAAAAGTTCCATCCCCGGCCAGTCAGGGTGTGACGCAATGAAGGCCCGGTAGTCACTCCAGTCGCCCGAGCCCGCGCGCAGACGGTGCCATTCGACGATATCGACCGCAATCTCACCCTCGGACTGCACCGCCGCCCGGGCACTGTCCCAGTCGCTCTTGCCGATCGACGCCAACGCGGCGCTAAGCGCATCGCCCGCAGCCCAGACGGGGGCAGCAACGTTCAGCGACAGAATGACGAGGGCGGCAAGCAGACGGCGGGTGGGCATGGGTCCTCCAGCGGGGCGATGGGTTTTTCCGTGTTGGTTCGACCTGATGTAGACCACACTGGGCCCGCCGCAACACACAAACTTGGCAACACCGCCGCCTGCGGCTAGGGTCCGCGCGATTTCGCCGGGCCGACTCGAATGGCCCTCCAGCAGAAGGATGCGTGTTATGTTCAAGGGATCAATCCCCGCCCTGGTCACGCCGTTCAAGAACGGCGCAGTGGACTTCGACACGCTGAAAAAACTGGTGGACTGGCATGTCGCAGAGGGATCGCACGGCCTGGCGCCGGTCGGCACCACGGGCGAAAGCCCGACGCTCAGCCATGACGAGCACGAGGCTGTGGTCGAGGCCGTGGTCAAGGCCGCCGCAGGCCGCATCCCGATCATCGCAGGCGCGGGGTCGAACAACACCACCGAGGCGGTGCGCTTTGCCCAACATGCCGAAAAGGTCGGTGCCGACGGCGTTCTGGTCGTCACACCCTATTACAACAAGCCGACCCAGCGCGGCCTGATCGCGCATTACCGGGCTATCCATGACGCCTGCGCGTTGCCGATCATCATCTACAACCTCCCGCCGCGCTCGGTGATCGACATGTCGCCCGAGACGATGGGCGAGCTGGCGCGTCTTCCGCGCATCGCGGGGGTCAAGGACGCGACCGGAGACCTGTCCCGCGTGCCGAAACAGCGGATCACCTGCGGAACCAATTTCATCCAGCTGTCGGGCGAGGATGGCACCGCCCTGGGGTTCAACGCGCATGGCGGGGTGGGCTGCATCTCGGTCACCGGCAACGTCGCACCCCGGCTTTGCGCCGAGTTTCAGAAGGCGACGCTGGCGGGCGATTATGCCAAGGCGTTGGACTATCAAGACAGGCTTATGCCGCTGCACATCGCGATCTTCGTCGAGCCGGGTCTGGTCGGGGTGAAATATGCGATGTCGCGGCTCGGGCTTTGCTCGGACGAAGTGCGCCTGCCGCTGACCGGGCTTTTGGACAGCACGAAAGCGCAGATTGACGCCGCGATGCGCCACGCCGGGCTGTTGAACTGACGCCACAGACGCGGCCCATGCCATTGTGCCGGACCGCGGGTGCGGTCCGGCACCCCCCTTCGGAAGGCACCCGGCCCATGCATCCAAATCCGATCTACCGGCAGACCGCGCCCGACCGCAATCTGGCCTTCGCCCGCACGCGTGGCTTTGGCCAACTGTCGGTCAACGGCCCCGACGCACCGCTGGCCGCGCATATCCCGTTCCTGCTGAGTCAGGATGGCGCCTCGGTCGAATTCCACCTCGTCCGCTCGAACCCGATCGCACGGGCACTTGCCGCGCCGCTTGCCGCCCTCCTCGCCGTCACCGGCCCTGATGGCTATGTCTCGCCCGACTGGTATGGCCTCGGGAACGATCAGGTGCCGACGTGGAATTACATCGCCGTCCACCTGCGCGGCACCATCGAGACACTGGCGCCGGACGCGCTGCGCCCGCATCTTGACCGGCTTTCGGCACATTTTGAGGCCGGGCTGCTGCCTAAGCCACCGTGGAAGGTTTCGAAGATGCCCGACGACGCGCTGGCGCGGATGATGCGCCAGATCGTGCCCTGCCGGATGCAGATCGCCGAGGTCGCGGGCACCTGGAAGTTGAACCAGAACAAACCCGACGCGGCACGGCTGCGCGCCGCCGAGGCCATTGCCACCTCGCCGCATGGGCATGAGGCGGCGCGCCTCGCCGCCCTGATGCGCGACGCGGCCTCGGGATGACGACCGACGCCACCGGAAACCTGCGTGGCAGCCTGTTCATGGTCGCCGCGATGGCCGGATTCGCGGTTGAGGACATGTTCCTCAAGGCCGCCGCAGCCGAACTGCCGGTCGGCCAGATCCTGATGATCTTTGGCGGGCTTGGCATGTTGGCGTTCGCGGTGCTGGTCCGCCGGGGTGGCGGCCGCGTCCTGCACCCCGCGATCCTGTCCCGCCCGATCCTGATCCGCGCCGCCTTCGAGGTCGCCGGACGCCTCTTCTACACGCTTGCCATCGCCCTGACCGCCCTCTCGTCGGCCTCGGCAATCCTGCAGGCCGCCCCTCTGGTCGTCGTCGCAGGGGCGGCGATTTTCTTTGGCGAAAAGGTCGGCTGGCGGCGCTGGTCGGCCATCGCGGTGGGGTTTGTGGGCGTGCTGGTGATCCTCAGACCCGGTGTCGAGGGCTTCACGCCGCTGTCGCTGCTTGCTCTTCTGGGCATGTTCGGCTTTGCGGGGCGTGATCTGGCGACGCGGGCGGCGCCGCCGGTGCTATCGAACCTGCAACTGGGCGTCTACGGTTTCGCGATGATGGTTCCGGCAGGCGCCGGGCTGCTGGCGTTTTCCGGCGGGCTGGTGTTGCCCTCGGCCACCGCCTCGGCCCAGCTTCTGGCCGCCACCGCCATCGGTGTCGCTGCCTACTGGGCGCTGACCGTGGCAATGCGCACCGGCGAGGTCGCCGCTGTCACACCGTTCCGCTACACCAGACTGGTCTTCGCGATGATTCTGGGTGTGCTGGTTTTCGGCGAGCGCCCCGACGCCGCCACCCTGATCGGCAGTGCCATCGTGGTGGCGGCAGGGGTCTACACGCTGCTCCGTTCGGGGCG
>JBBKVJ010000205.1:0-8400 GCA_037968375.1 Paracoccaceae bacterium
GTGGATGGCACCTGCGGCCCGGGCGATGGCGGAAGCGCTGGACGACGTCGAGATGCGCGATCCGGCGATCCCTGTGGTCGCCAATGTTCTGGGCCACGGGGTTCAGGATGCAGAGACGATCCGGTCGCTTTTGGTGCAGCAGGTGACGCATCGGGTGCGCTGGCGAGAATCGGTGGCCTGGATGGCGGCTGAGGGCGTGACCGAGTTCTGGGAGATCGGTGCTGGCAAGGCCTTGTCGGGGATGATCCGGCGGATTGCGCCGGAGGCGGTGACGCGGACGATTGGCACGGCTGACGAGGTGAAGGCTGCGGCAGGCGTGATCTGAGGCCCGCCAGTCTGGCGGCGCGCCGCCGCTAGCGGACTGAAAAGGCGGTGGACTTGATCGACCGATGCCTTTGGATTAGGGCGGAGACGTGGCTAGGCGGTGTGGGTAAGAGGAGCGACCAATGTTCGATCTGACGGGAAAATCGGCGCTGGTGACCGGCGCGTCGGGGGGCATCGGCGCTGCCATTTCGCGCGCGTTGCATGGTGCCGGGGCGGCGGTTGCGATTTCGGGCACGCGCGAGGCGCCGTTGCAGGCGCTGGCGGCGGAGTTGGGCGCGCGGGTGCATGTCCTGCCCTGCGACCTGTCGGACAAGGACGCGGTCGAGGCGCTGCCCAAGCAGGCCGCCGAGGCGATGGGCGCGGTCGATATACTGGTCAACAATGCGGGCATCACCCGCGACGGGCTGATGATGCGGATGTCCGATGACGACTGGATGGATGTGATCGAGGTCAACATGAATGCCGCCTTCCGGCTGAGCCGGGCGGTTCTACGCGGCATGGCCAAGGCACGCTGGGGGCGGATCATCAACGTGACCTCGGTAGTGGCGCAGGCGGGCAACCCGGGCCAGGCAAACTATGCCGCCGCAAAGGCCGGCGTGCTGGGCATGTCGAAATCGCTGGCGCAGGAGATCGGCAGTCGCGGGATCACGGTGAATTGCGTGGCGCCCGGTCTGGTCGAGACCGCGATGACCGACAAGCTGACCGACGAGCAGCGCGAGAAAATTCTGCGGGATGTACCGGTGGGCCGGATGGCTCAGCCTGAGGAAATTGCGGCCGCTGTCCTCTACCTTGCCAGCGTCGAGGCGGGTTATGTGACGGGTGCCACCTTGAATGTGAACGGCGGCGGCGACATGTTCTGAGCGGCTGGACGGGGAGCGATGATGCCCCGGTCGGCGGATCGAAAGCGTTTGCCTCGGTCAATTCTTGTGCTAAACGCGGCCCGACCCGGGCAGGGCGCTTGCCTGCGCCGACCGACGCCTGCGCCCCCAAGGGCAAGGGACAACTGAAGACGGGATCTTTCCCGCTAGAGATGAGGAAATCAAATGAGCGACATCGCAGATCGCGTGAAGAAGATCGTCGTCGAGCACCTGGGTGTGGAAGAGGCGAAAGTGACCGAGAACGCGTCGTTCATCGACGATCTTGGAGCCGACAGCCTGGACACCGTCGAGCTGGTCATGGCGTTCGAGGAAGAGTTCGGGATCGAGATTCCGGATGATGCCGCCGAGACGATCCAGACTTTTGGCGACGCTGTGAAGTTCATCAAGGAAGCCTCCTGAGCCATTTCGGCCGGACGCGACCACAAGGGCGCCTCTTTCGGGGCGCCCTTTTTCCTTGGCTGGGCAGGTAATCGCTGGTTTTCCACCGCTTGTTGCGTGGGGCAGGCGAAGCTTGTATCAGCGGGCGAAGGGCAAGAGAAAAGTGGGGTGGGGCCATGCGTCGTGTGGTGGTAACCGGATTGGGAATGGTCACACCGCTGGCCTCGGGCGTCGAGGCGACCTGGGCGCGGCTGATTGCCGGGCAATCGGGCGCCGGGCCGATCACCCGGTTCGACACGTCGAACGTGGTCACGACCTATGCCTGCGAAATTCCAAGGGGCGACGGGTCTGACGGGACCTTCAACCCCGACGACTGGATGGAGCCGAAGGACCAGCGCAAGGTTGACGAATTCATCCTTTATGGCGTTGCGGCGGCCGTTCAGGCGGTCAAGGATTCGGGTTGGGAGCCTGAGGGCGCCGAGGACCGCGAGCGCACCGGCGTGATGATCGGGTCGGGCATCGGCGGGCTGTCCGCGATTGCCGAGACGGCGATACTGATCAAGGAGCGCGGGCCAAGGCGGGTGTCGCCGTTCTTTATTCCCAGCGCATTGATCAACCTGATTTCAGGGCATGTGTCGATCCGGTTCGGCTTTAGAGGACCTAACCATGCGGTGGTGACGGCATGTTCGACCGGTGCCCATGCCATTGGCGATGCGGCGCGGCTGATCCAGTGGGGCGACGCCGATGTGATGGTGGCCGGAGGTGCCGAGAGCCCGATCAGCGAGATCGGAATTGCCGGTTTCAACGCCTGCAAGGCCTTGTCGACGAAGCGGGCGGACGATCCGACCAAGGCCAGTCGGCCCTATGACGTGGATCGCGACGGGTTTGTCATGGGCGAGGGCGCGGGGGTTGTCGTGCTGGAGGAATACGAGCACGCCAAGGCGCGCGGTGCCAAGATCTACGCCGAGGTTCTGGGCTACGGGATGTCGGGCGATGCCTACCACATCACCGCCCCTTCCGAGAGTGGCGAGGGCGGCGAGAGGTCGATGCGGGCGGCGTTGAAGCGCGCCGGGTTGGATCCGTCGGCGGTGGATTACGTCAACGCGCATGGTACCTCGACGATGGCCGACACGATTGAGCTGGGTGCTGTCGAACGGGTGTTGGGGGATGCCGCAGCCAAGGCGACGATGTCGTCGACGAAATCTGCCATCGGCCATCTTCTGGGGGCTGCGGGGGCAGTCGAGGCGATCTTTTGCGTGCTGGCGATGCGCGATCAGGTGGCGCCGCCGACGATCAATCTGGATAACCCCGAAGTGCAGCCGGTGCTGGATCTTGCCCCGAACAAGGCGGTGAAACGCGAGATCAATGTGGCATTGTCGAATTCCTTCGGGTTCGGCGGCACCAATGCCTCGCTCGTCCTTGGGCGGGTGTAGGCCGATGTGGAAGCATATCGCCTCGAATGCGCTGTCGCTGTTCGTCGTCGTGCTGATCGGCTTTGGCGGGCTGATCACCTGGGGGCAGAAGAGTTATGTGGCATCCGGGCCGTTGAGCGATCCGATCTGTCTGCTGGTCGAGCGCGGATCGTCGATCCGGCGGGTGTCGAACGATCTGGCCGGCGAGGGGGCAATTGGCAATCCGACGATCTTCCGGATCGGCGCGGATTACGAGGAACGTGCGGGGCAGTTGAAGTTCGGCAGTTATCTGATCCCGGCGGGGGCCTCGATGCAGAATATCGTCGAGATCGTGACGGTGGGCGGGCGCAGCACCTGTGGGACCGAAGTGAATTACCGGATCGGGGTGGCCACGGCCGAGATCATCGTGCGCGAGCTGGACCCGGCGACGAACCGGTATGAGGAGCTGGTCAAGTTTGCTCCGGCTGAGGCCGAGGCGCCTGCGGAATATGCCGAAGCGACAGAACGGCAGGATGTGCGGTTCCGGGTGACGCTGGCCGAGGGCGTGACCAGCTGGCAGGTGGTCGAGGCGTTGAAGCAGGCCACGTTCCTGGAGGGCGAACTTGGCGCTGTGCCGCCCGAGGGCAGTCTGGCACCCGACAGCTATGAGGTGGATCGCGGCAGTCAGCGGGCGCCGTTGCTGACCGAGATGCAGGCGCGGCAGACGGTTATTCTGGCCGAGCTGTGGCAGGCACGAGACAGCGATGTGCCCTACGATAGCCCCGAGGAGGCGCTTGTGATGGCGTCGATCGTGGAAAAGGAGACCGGGGTGCCGGAAGAGCGGCCGCTGGTGGCGAGTGTCTTCGTCAACCGGCTGGAGCAGGGGATGCGGCTGCAGACCGACCCGACGGTGATCTATGGCATCACCGAGGGGCGCGCGCCGTTGGGCCGTGGCTTGCGGCAAAGCGAATTGCGGCGTGAGACGCCGTACAACACCTATGTGATCGACGGCTTGCCGCCGACGCCGATTGCCAATCCGGGGCGGTTGTCGATCGAGGCGGCGTTGAATCCCGATAAGAGCGACTTCATCTTCTTTGTCGCCGATGGCACCGGTGGCCACGCCTTCGCAGTGACCTTGGAAGAGCACAACCGCAATGTCGCGGTATGGCGCGAGATCGAGGCGCGGCAGGGCGCCGAGCAGCAGGGCGGGGCGGCGCCAAAGAATTGAGCCGGTCGGGACTGCCGCTGATCGCCGGGTTCTGGCATGGCAGCGATTTCAGTTTTCTGGAACAGGTTGTTGCGCGGTCCTATCTGGACGCCGGGCATCGGTTCAGGCTGTTCACGCTGGGGCCTTTGGGCGGCGTGCCGGACGGCGTCGAGATGGCGGATGCGGGCGATGTGCTGGCGCCGCCGTTCGATCTGAAGGGTGATGACCGGCACCGGGTTGCGGTTTATTCCGATCTTTTGCGGCTGCATCTTCTGGCGCGCGAGGACTGTATCTGGGTCGATCTGGATGCCTATTGCGTGCGGTCCTTCGATTTCCCTGCGGGGCCGGTCTTTGGTCAGAACCGACATGGCCGGGCGTTGACCGGGGTGATGCGGTTGCCTGAGGGGTCCGAGGCATTGCGGCGCATGACTGCGTTCGTGATGAGCGAATGCCCGGTCCAGCCCTGGCGCAGTCCGGAGTTTCAGACGCGGCGGGCGGCTGCGGCGGAGGCGGGCAAGCGCTGGAGCATTGTCGATCTTCCGTGGGGCTGTTCCGGTCCGAAGGCATTTTCGCATTTTCTGCGACAGACCGGCGAAATGGCTGCGGCGCAGGCGCCGGATGTTTTCTATCCGGTGCTGAACGCTGAGGTGGAGCGGCTATTGATGCCCGGTATTGGGTCGGGTGAGATTGAGAAAGCCGATACGCGTTCGGTGCATATCTTCGGCTTTACCAAGCGGATCATCTGCAACCGGCATGGTGGTGTGGCGCCTGAAGGGTCGTATTTGTCGACGATTTGCGCCCGGCATGGCGTAGTGTCTGAGGCGGCACCGGTCATGCGGTAAGTTTGGATGTGAACCACCGTTACGTTCCGTTAACTATCTGTTAACAATAAACTTCTTGACTTCCGGGACGGTCCGGAGTAAACCTTTAGGCAAGATGGAAGAATTGGGCAAGCGGCCGAGGGGTAACCCTCCGGTCGCTTTTTCGTTTGTCTCGTACGGATGGAGTATGAAAGCCGGGATATTTGCGAATGGATGAAAGACATTCCCCCAAGGGGGGAGCGGACGTGCGGGACAGGTTATCGGATCTGATAATGTTCCTGGACGGCGCGGCCAGCGATGTGGCGCGCAAATATGAGGCGGTGAAGGCGGGCGAGGTCGGGCCTCTGAGTGATGTCGCCAAAGATATGACCGAGCTTAGAAAATGGGCCGCGATGGCCTATGAGGAGCGTGACCGAATTGGAAAGCTCATCGAAAACCGGTCCGGCACGGTTCCGGACCACGCGATTGACTTCGCCGAAGCACGCGCTTCGATCGGGCGCCGACTGGCTCGCCTCCGCGCCGCTGGCGACGCAGGAAGCGTTTCTGGGGGAGCTGTCTGAGGCCGAGCTGATAGCCCTGCCCTGGATGTTCGACTTCTGGGCATTGCCGCATCAGATCCCACCCCTGGATGTCGACTGGCGCACCTGGGTGATCATGGGCGGGCGCGGCGCGGGCAAGACCCGGGCCGGGTCGGAATGGGTGCGTTCGATGGTCGAAGGAGACCGCCCGGACGAGGCGGGACGGGCGAGCCGGGTGGCACTGGTCGGTGAGACCATCGATCAGGCGCGCGAGATCATGGTAATGGGCGAGAGCGGCATCCTGGCCTGCTCGCCGCCCGACCGGCGCCCACATTGGGAAGCGACGCGCAAGCGGCTGGTCTGGCCCAATGGTGCGATGGCGCAAATATTTTCGGCGCATGAGCCCGAGGCGCTGCGGGGGCCGCCGTTCGATGCCGCCTGGGTTGACGAGCTGGGCAAGTGGAAGAAGGCCGAAGAGGCCTGGGACATGCTGCAGTTCGCGCTGCGGCTGGGCGAGATGCCGCAGCAAGTGGTGACGACGACACCGCGCAATGTGGGCGTTTTGAAGGACATTCTGCAGGCCGAGTCGACCGTTGTGACGACCGCGCCGACCGATGCGAACCGGGCCTATCTGCCGGCGTCGTTCCTGGAAGAGGTCTATGGCCGCTATGCCGGAACGCGGTTGGGGCGACAGGAGCTGGACGGCGTGCTGCTGGACGATATCGAGGGCGCACTCTGGACCGGGGCGATGATCGAGGCGGCGCAGGTGAGCGTCTTGCCGAAGTTCGACCGGATCGTGGTGGCGGTGGACCCGCCGGTGACCAGCACATCACGCTCGGACGAATGCGGGATCGTGGTGGCTGGCGTGGTGATGCAAGGGCCGCCGTCGGATTGGCGGGCGGTGGTGCTGGAGGATGCGAGTGTCGGCGGCAAGACGCCTCTGGAATGGGCGCGGGCGGCGATTGCGGCGCGCGAACGGCACGGGGCAGAGCGGCTGGTGGCCGAGGTCAATCAGGGTGGCCAGATGATCGAGACGCTGCTCAGGCAGATCGACCCGATGGTACCTTACCGCGCAGTTCACGCGACGCGGGACAAGACAACGCGGGCCGAGCCGATCGCAGCGCTGTATGAGCAGGGCCGGATCGGCCATGTCCGGGGGCTGGGCGCGCTGGAAGACCAGATGTGCCAGATGGCGGTAACCGGGTATCAGGGCAAGGGCAGCCCGGACCGGGTCGATGCGCTGGTCTGGGCGTTGACGGAACTGGTGCTGGTGCCTGCGGCAAACTGGCGAGACCCGAGGATCCGGATCCTGGGTGGCTGACCTTTAGAATATCCCCCCGTCGCATCGCGGCGGGCGGCCCCCGCTTGGGCGGGGGTGACACACAGCAAGAAATTCGATGGAGGCGGGTGCAGGCAAGCGCCCAGTCTTTCGGGGTGCCGGTCAGGCCCCCCGGGAGGGTTTCCACGCGCCCAATGGATGAGGAGCGGAGTGATATGGTGTTCGATTTCCTGAAACGGCGGGCTGAAGATGCAGCACCCGAGGCCAAGGCCAGTGCCACCGGTCCGGTGATTGCCTGGTCGGGGACCGGCCGGGTGGCCTGGTCGCCGCGCGATACCGGTTCGCTGACGCGGGTCGGGTTCAGCGGCAATCCGGTCGGGTTCCGGTCGATCAAGCTGATCGCCGAGGCGGCGGCGGCGCTGCCCCTGGTCCTGCAGGACGACGAGCGGCGCTATGACGTGCATCCGCTGTTGGATCTGATCCGGCGCCCGAATGTGGCGCAGGGCAGGGCCGAGATGCTGGAGGCGTTGTTCGGGCATATCCTTTTGAGCGGCAACGGGTATGTCGAGGCGGTGAGTGACGGGTCCGGTCTGCCGACCGAGCTGCACGTCCTGCGCTCGGACCGGATGAGCCTGGTGCCTGGTCCGGATGGCTGGCCGGTGGCGTATGATTATACGGTGGGGGCGCGCAAGCATCGGTTCGACATGACGGTCGGACAGGCACCGGTGGTGCATATCAAGAGCTTTCACCCGCAGGACGATCATTATGGCCTCAGCCCGATGCAGGCGGCGGCGAGTGCGATCGACGTGCACAACTCGGCCTCGTCATGGTCGAAGGCGCTGCTGGACAATGCCGCGCGACCCTCTGGCGCCATCATCTATCGCGGATCGGACGGCCAGGGCAGCCTTTCGCCTGACCAATACGACCGGTTGGTCGACGAGATGGAGAGCTATCACATGGGCGCCCGCAATGCCGGGCGACCGATGCTGCTGGAAGGCGGGCTGGACTGGAAGCCGATGGGATTCTCGCCCTCGGACATGGAGTTTCACAAGACCAAGGAGGCCGCGGCGCGCGAAATCGCCTTGGCCTTCGGGGTGCCGCCGATGCTGCTGGGGGTTCCCGGCGATGCCACTTACGCCAACTATCAGGAAGCGAACCGGGCGTTCTTTCGCCTGACGGTTCTGCCGATGGTGACGCGGGTATCCTCGGCCGTTTCGCACTGGCTGAGCGAGTATCTGGGTGAGGAAGTCGAGCTGCGGCCCGATCTTGATCAGGTGCCGGCGCTGAGCATCGAACGTGACAACCAATGGCGTCGCGTGGGTGAAGCGGCATTCCTGAGCCAGGCCGAAAAGCGGGCGCTGCTGGGACTGCCGAAACTGAACGATGAGGACGGCAATGATGACTGAGAATTATGGTGCGCCGGAGCACAAGTTCAGCCGGCTGGGCAAGGATATTACCGTCACCGACGGCACTGTCATTGCCGGGTATGCGAGTTACTTTGGCCAGCTCGACAACGGCGGCGATATTGTTGAGGCCGGGGCCTATGCCAGCGGGCTGAAGGCGATGGCCGCGCGGGGAGCGTCGGTCAAGATGCTCTGGCAGCA
>JBBKVJ010000206.1:0-17917 GCA_037968375.1 Paracoccaceae bacterium
CCGGTGCATCCGGTAGCTCAGCCGCGCTGTGCCGCAGCCGCCTCGCCCTGATCGGCTGCGGTTGGCAATCCCTCACGCGGCGCAGGCGCGCCCAGGCCGGTCGGTGCGAATTGCGGACGCGCCACCTTTGTGTCGGCATGCGGCCTGCCCCGCATTGACGGTTCGACACGCGCCGCGTCACCGCTTGGACGCGCGGTCAGCGGCGGCTCGCGCCGAAATCTGGGGCCTAGTTCAGGCACAGGACTTTCTCCAGGAACAAAAGCACGGATGTGCGCCGTCGCGTGGTCGCGGGTTTGCCCAAATTGCGTGGCGCGCTGTGCGCCCATTCCATGTCGCTGAGACCCGGCGCGAACAGCCGGTGCGAGGGCAATTGCGCCCCCCAGGCGGCGGCGGGCCGGGGCACGGCGCGAAAGGGAAGCGAGCGGAAACGTCGGGTTATCTGTTGCAAGAGGCGTCCTCCACGATCCAGCGGCACAACTCGGGAAACGAGATGCCGGCATGCTGCGCCTGTTCCGGCGACAGCGAGGTGGGCGTCATGCCCGGTTGAGTGTTGGTCTCCAGCAGCACGAGGCCTTGCAGCCCCTTCGTGTCGTCCCAGCGGAAATCGGTCCGGCTGAGCCCCCGGCAGCCCAGCGCCTGATGGGCGCGGACCGCATGATCGAGGCAAGCCTCGAAAACGTCCTTCGGCAGGTCCGCAGGCACCACATGCCGCGACCCACCGGGTGCATATTTTGCGTGATAATCGTACCAGCCTTCGGTCAGGATATCGGTCACCGTCAGCGCCCGGTCACCCATCACAGTCGTGGTCAGTTCACGCCCCGGCGCGAACGCCTCGACCATCACAACCTCGGGCATCTCGTCAGACAGTTGCGGCGGCGCACTGGCCGCCTCGTGAACCAGATAGACGCCGACCGAAGAGCCTTCGTTGTTGGGTTTGACCACATAGGGCGGCGCCATCACATGCGCCTTGCGGACGTCATCCTTGCCCGCCAGACGGCTTTCCACGACCGGCAGACCGGCAGCGCGGTAAACCTCTTTGGTGCGGGTCTTGTCCATTGCCAGCGCCGAGGCCAGCACACCGGAATGCGTGTAGGGCAGGCGCAGCCATTCCAGAAGGCCCTGGACGCAGCCGTCCTCGCCCCAGCGGCCATGCAAAGCATTGAAACAGACATCGGGAGAAAGCGCCGAAAGACGTTCCGCAAGGTCACGCCCCGCGTCGACCTCGGTCACTTCAAAGCCCGCTTCACGCAGCGCCAAGGCGCATTCGCGCCCCGTAGACAGCGACACCTCGCGTTCAGCCGAGGGTCCGCCCAATAGTACCGCTACGTGAGGGCCAGTCCTGCTCGACCTGCCCGCCAAAATTTTTGCCTCACCGGGGGTGACCCCCGTTTTTATCGTTATTCAGGAGCCGGTTCGCCGACCCTCATGATTTCCCACTCTAACAAGATGCCGGAGTGTTGGAAAACCTTTTTTCGGACATCTTCGCCCAAACCTTCGAGGTCTGCGGCAGTGGCACCCCCGGCGTTGACCAGAAAGTTCGGATGCTTCTCGCTCATCACCGCACCACCCCGGCGCGCGCCGCGCAGGCCCGCCGCGTCAATCACCGACCATGCCTTGCGGTCGTGGGTGTCGTCGACCCTACCAGTAGACGAAAACCCCGCCGGATTGCGAAACGTCGAGCCGGCGGATCGGTCCTTGACCGGCTGCGTCGCATTGCGTTTGGCCAGTTGCTCAGCCATCCTTTCGGTCAGATCAAGAGTGTCACCTTTTGGCCCCACAAATGTGGCTTCGGTCAAAATCCACCCCTCGGGAAGCTGCGATTGCCGATATCCGAATCCTAGATCAGCGGCGGCAAGCTCGGCCACCTCGCCGGTCCGGCTGACAGCCCGAACCGAGACCACATGATCGGCGGTGTAGCTGCCGTAGCATCCCGCATTCATCCGGACAGCACCACCGATCGACCCCGGAATCGTGCGCAGATAGGTCAGGTCAATCCCCGCCTCGGCCGCCTTTTTCGCCACATGCGCATCCAGCGCCGCCGCACCCGCCACGACCTGCGCGCCCTCGACAGTGATCGCGTTGAACCCGCGCCCCAGCCGGATCACCACGCCCCTGATGCCGCCATCGCGCACGATCAGGTTTGACCCGACGCCCACCGGAAACACCGGAACCTCGGGGGCAAGAGCCGCCAGAAACCCGCAAAGATCGGCCTCGTCGGCGGGCTGAAACAGCCAGTCCGCCGGGCCGCCAACGCGTAGCCAGGTAAGATCGGACAGCGCCCGGTTGGGCGTGAGCGTGCCGCGCACGGGGGGCAGATCAGTCATTGTCCATCCAGGATCGACACAAGTTCTCCGCCTTTTCGCCCAGACACCCCGCTGCGGCAAGGTCTAGCGCCCTTAGGCTTCTTTCGGTCTAAAATATTCCCGCCGGAGGCTAATCGTTCAGTCTACCCGCGCCCGACCACCCGCAAAATCCAGCGGCCAAGATACCGCACCGGCCAGCGCAGAACCCATGCTCCTGCGACAAGCGCCAGAGCCCCGGCCAAGGCGCCCTGCTGATGTACCGTCCAGATCAGGATCGGCACCCCTACCGCAATCAGCGCATAGGCCGAGCGCCAGTGCTGATCGCGTGAGGGGAGCATCGCAATCACCTTGGCGGCGACGATCCAGACACACACCGCCACCAGCGCGTTCATTCGCCGTCCTTCGGATCCTTGGAAAGCTTCCCCATTGCCTTGTGGACTAGATAGATCAAGGGATTGCGAAACATCGACGCAAAGCCCGCCAGCGCCAACACCGCCCAGATCATGCCGTGTTGGTAGCCCAGAAAGACGATCAGGAACGGCGCCGCGACCAACAGGAAAATCCCCGGCGGAAACTGCCGTTTGTAGGGCAGCAAGGCGGTGATTGTCGCTGCAACGGCCCAGAGGCAACACAGAACGACAGACAGGCTCATGCTGGCAGGCCCATCGTGCGCCGCGTCACGCGGCGGCCTCCTGCAGGCGCGCCGGCAAATTAACCGCCCAGGCCGAGATCGAACCGGCACCCAGACACACCACCATATCGCCGGGCCGCGCTTCGGCCTGCACCAGTGCGGCCAGATCCGCCTCATCGGCAATCGCGCGTGCATCGCGGTGGCCGTGGGTGCGCAGGCCCTCGACCAGATGGTCGCGCGTCGCACCCGGGATCGGATCTTCGCCCGCCGCGTAGACATCGGCGATGCCGATGATATCGGCGTCGTTGAAACAGGTGCAGAAATCTTCGAACAGGGCCGACAGCCGCGAATAGCGGTGCGGCTGATGCACCGCGATCACCCGCGCGCCGGGTGTGTCCGCCACCGCCTGCCGCGCCGCCTTCAGGACGGCGGCGATCTCGACCGGATGGTGGCCGTAATCGTCAATAATCGTCACGCCGCCAACTTCGCCAACCTTGGTGAAGCGCCGGTTGACGCCGCCGAACCCCGCCAGAGCCGCCTTGATCTCGGCCAGCTTCATCCCCAGATGCCGCGCCACCGCCACCGCTGACAATGCGTTCGACACGTTGTGATCGCCCGGCATCGGCAGTGTGCAGCCCTCGATCACCATACCCTCGGCCTGCAATTCGATATCGAAATGCGCGACCCCACGAACATACCGCAAATTCACCGCCCGCACATCGGCCTGCGCGTTGAACCCATAGGTGGTGATCCGGCGGTCGGTGATCCGGCCCATCAGAGCCTGCACCTCGGGATGATCGGTGCACAGCACCGCCAGCCCGTAGAACGGAATGCTGGACACGAAGTGATAGAAGCCCTCGCGCAGCGCCTCGATCGTTCCCCAATGCTCCATATGCTCGGGGTCGATATTGGTGACGATGGCGATTGTCGCGGGCAGCCGGTTGAACGTGCCGTCGGACTCGTCGGCCTCGACCACCATCCATTCGCCCTGCCCGACCCGCGCGTTCGACCCATAAGCGTGGATCACCCCGCCATTCACCACGGTCGGATCGAAGCCGCCCTTGTCCAGAAGTGTGGCCACCATTGTCGTCGTCGTGGTCTTGCCATGCGTGCCCGCGACGGCGACGTTCGAGCGCAGCCGCATCAGTTCCGCCAGCATCTCGGCCCGCCGCACCACCGGCAGCTTCAATCGCCGCGCTTCCTCAAGCTCAAGGTTACCCGGCTTGATCGCGGTCGAGATCACCACCACCTCGGCGTCCTTCAGGTTCGCAGCCGCCTGGCCCTCGAACACCTTGACGCCCAGACCTTCCAGCCGGTCGGTGATTTTCGAGCGTTTCGAATCCGACCCCTGCACCCGGTAACCAAGATTGGCCAGCACCTCGGCGATGCCCGACATGCCGATGCCGCCGATGCCGACAAAATGGATCGGCCCGATCTCGACCGGCAGTTTTGTCGCCGCATTCATCCTGTCTTCCCCTTTACCGCAAGCGCCTCGACCATCTCGACCAGCCGCTCGGTTGCATCTGGCTTGCCCAGCGCCAAGGCCGCATGAGCCATCTGCTGCGCGCCTTTGGTCCGGCTCAGCACCAGCGTGATCTGCTCGGCCAGCGCGCCGGCGTCAAGCTTCGATTCCGGGATCAGGATCGCCGCCCCCGCCTCGACAAGCCCATGCGCATTCGCGGTCTGGTGATCGGCAGCGGCATGCGGATAGGGGACCAGAATCGCCGGGCGGCCGATCACCGTCAGGTCGGCGATGGTCGAGGCCCCGGCGCGACAGATGATCAGCTGTGCTTCGGAAAACCGCCGCGACACGTCGTTGAAAAAGCTTTTCACTTCGGCGACGATCCCCGCCTCGGCATAGGCCGCCGTGACGCGTGCGATGTCATCATCGCGCGCCTGATGCGCCACCCGCAGGTTTTCGCGCACTTTGTCCGACAGTAACGCCACAGCCGCTGGCACCACATCGGACAAAGCCTTGGCGCCCTGACTGCCGCCGATCACCACCAGGCTCATCGGATAATCGCCGGGCGGGATGTAGGGCGCGCCTGCGCGACCAGCGACGGCCTGGCGCACAGGGTTGCCGGTATGCACCACCTCGATGCCGCCGGGCACTTCGGTCGGCCAGGTGCCACAGGCCAGCGCGTTCACCCGGCCCTTCTGCGCGAAGAACCGGTTCACCCGACCCAAGACGCCGTTCTGCTCGTGGATCATCCGCGGCAACCGCAGCATCCGCGCCGCCGACAGGGCCGGGATCGACGGATAGCCGCCAAAACCCACCACCACATCGGGTCTGTCGCGCGCCATCCGCGCCAGCGATGTGGCAACGCCTTGCGTGATCCGGAACGGCGCCAAGAGCTTGCCCGCCGCCCCGCCCCGCGCCGGCGTGGCCGAGGTCACTTTTTCCACCTTCACCACATGCGGAAAGCCCCCCGCATAGCGGGCACCCCGCGCATCGGTCGACAGCGTCACGCGCCAGCCCTTGCGGACCATCGCCTCGGCCAAAGCCTGCGCGGGAAACATGTGCCCGCCCGTGCCGCCCGCCGCGATCACCAGATGTCTTGCCGCCATTATCGCCCCCGTTCACGTCCCCGCCCGAAGGCGTCGGCGATCTTGCCCTGTGGACGGGTCCGGGTGAAGGCCAGAAGCATGCCGACGAGGATTCCGCCCGCGATAAGCGACGATCCGCCGTAGCTGACAAACGGCAGGGTCATGCCCTTGGCCGGCAAAAGGCGCACTGCAACACCCATGTTGATGATCGCCTGCACCCCGAAGGTGCAGGCCAACCCGGTGCCCGCCAGCCGGACGAACGGATCGCGTTCCCGCATCAGCCGCGCCAGCGAACGGATCACGACAACACCGAAAAGCGCGATGATCACCAGCACCAGAACCAGCCCGTATTCCTCGGCCGCGACCGCGATGATGAAATCGGTATGCGCGTCGGGCAGCGACCATTTCACCTGACCCTCGCCGATGCCGACGCCAAAGAACCCGCCCTCCTGGATAGCGTTGGTGGCATAGCCGATCTGGGTGCGGGGATCGATTTCGGGGCTGAGGAACCCGTCGATCCGCCGCGCGAAATGCTCGGACGAACTATAAGCCAGCCAGCCAGCCCCGATAGCGCCCCCCGCAAGGCCCAACAGCAGCGTCATCGGCGCGCCAGCGACAAAGAACATCACACCCCAGGCGAACAGGATCAGCGCCGCCTGCCCGAAATCCGGCTGCAGTACCAAAAGGCCCGTCACCAGCACCGCGATGACAAAGGAAACCATCCGCCCGGGTGGACCGTTGATCTCTTGTCCTGCGGCCAGAAGCCAGGCGCAGGAAACGACAAATACGGGTTTGAGGAACTCCGACGGCTGCACCGCGGCAAAGCCCAGCGAATACCACCGTGTCGCGCCCTTGCCGAAATCGGTGCCCAGAAACGGCAGTGCCACCAGCGAGACAAAGACGCAGGCAAAGCCCAGGACCGCCAGCCGCCGCACCAGATCGGGCGACATCATCGAGGTCAGGATCATCACCACCAGCGCCATGCCGCCGAACACCACCTGCCGCTCGACATAGTGGAACGGCTCAAGGCCGTTGCGCTCGGCCAGCGGCACCGAGGCCGCAAGTCCCAACAGCAGCCCCACGCCAAAAAGCGCAAAAACCGCCGTCATCGTCCATTTGTCTATCGTCCGCCACCAGCGCGGGATCACCGGATCGCCCGCGTGGATGCGCACGGACCCGTGCACCATTTCCGTCATCGGATACCGCCTCGACTGCCTCGGTTCGCCCGGGTTGACCCGGGTCTCGGACGAAACCTTAGCGAATCCCGGCCTTTGGCGCCAGAGTTAGTTGGGGCTTGCGGCAAAGAGCGTTGTATGATTTTTTTGTTATATAAGGGTTCGCTCACATGCCGATACAGACACTTTCCGCTATATTCGCAGCCCTGTCGGACCCGACGCGCCTTGCCATCGTCGAAAGGCTTCTGGCCGGTGAGGCCACGGTCACTGACCTCGCTCGCCCTTTCGCGCTAACCCAGCCCGCAATCTCGCGCCATCTCAAGGTGCTCGAAGCGGCGGGCCTGATCGAAACCCGCATCGACGGCACCGCCCGCCCGCGCCGCATCCGGCCCGAGGCGCTGATCCCGGCGGCCGACTTTCTCGACCGGTTCCGCGCCATTCTTGAGGCACGCTATGCAAGGCTCGACGATCTTCTGGCCGAACTTGCCACTGAGAATTCCAACGAAGGGCCTAAGGAATGAAACCTCTCGAACTCAAGACAGTCGGCGATACAAAAGTCGTTGTCACCCGGCAATTTCCCGCTCCGCCCGAGGCGGTCTTTCGGGCCCATACCGAGCCACGGCTGCTCAAGAAATGGATGCTTGGCCCCGAGGGCTGGACGATGCCGGTCTGCATCTGCGATCCGCGGCCGGGCGGCACCATGCGCTTTGAATGGACCGACGGCAAGGGCAACAGTTTTCACCTGACCGGCGAAACCATCGAGATCGAGCCCGCTCGCCGCATCGTGCATGTCGAGAGGATGTTCCTGCCGGACCCGACCCCCGACAACCATGTCGAGACGCTGTTCGATCCGGTTGCCGGCGGCACCCTGATGACGCTGACGATGACCCTGCCGGACGCCGCCATCCGGCAGGCGATGCTGGCCTCCGGCACGGCCGACGGCATGGAGGCCAGCTATGCGCGGCTTGAAGGGCTGTTGCTGGGCTGGACCTGAAATTCTGCCCGTCGCCACCCGGTTGCGCGACAATGCAACAATTGCGCGCAAGGGGCGGCTCGGCTATTCCCGGACCTCAGACACCCAGGAGGGATGCGCGATGGTCGACGGAACCGCTGCACAGGGCAAGGGCCCCGATCTGGCCCGCTTTGACTGGGAAGATGCGTTCCGCCTCGAGGACCAGCTGTCCGAAGACGAACGCATGATGCGCGACGCGGCGCGCGCCTATGCTGCCGAAAAGCTGCAGCCGCGCGTCACCGAAGCCTACCGCGAGGAAAAGACCGACCCCGCGATCTTTGCCGAGATGGGCGAGATGGGTCTTCTTGGCGTCACCATTCCCGAAGAATACGGCGGTCTTGGCGGCTCTTATGTCACCTACGGCCTTGTCGCGCGCGAGGTCGAGCGGGTGGATTCGGGCTACCGCTCGATGATGTCGGTGCAATCCTCGCTGGTGATGTATCCGATCCATGCCTACGGCACCGAGGATCAGCGCAAGAAATACCTGCCGAAACTGGCCAGCGGCGCATGGATCGGCTGCTTCGGACTGACCGAGCCCGACGCCGGCTCTGACCCCGGCGGCATGAAGACCACGGCCAAGAAATCCGGCACGGGCTACGTGCTGAACGGCGCGAAAATGTGGATCTCAAATGCGCCCATCGCCGATGTCTTCGTCGTCTGGGCTAAATCCGAGGCGCATGGCGGCAAGATCAAGGGTTTCGTGCTGGAGAAGGGAATGAAGGGCCTTTCCGCACCAAAGATCGGCGGCAAGCTCAGCTTGCGGACCTCGATAACCGGCGAGATCGTGATGCAGAATGTCGAGGTCGGCGAGGACGCCCTGCTGCCCAATGTCGAAGGTCTGAAAGGCCCGTTTGGCTGCCTGAACCGAGCCCGTTATGGCATCAGCTGGGGCGTGATGGGTGCCGCCGAGGCCTGCTGGCACGCGGCGCGTCAATACGGGCTGGATCGCAAGCAGTTCAACAAACCCATCGCCCAGACCCAGCTGTTTCAGAAGAAGCTCGCCGACATGATGACCGAGATATCGCTTGGCCTTCAGGGGTCACTCCGCGTCGGCCGCCTGATGGACGAAGGCCGCACCGCGCCCGAGATGATTTCACTGGTCAAGCGCAACAACTGCGGCAAGGCGCTGGACATCGCCCGCCACGCCCGCGACATGCACGGCGGCAATGGCATTCAGGAGGAATTCCAGGTCATGCGCCACATGGCGAATCTGGAAACGGTGAACACCTACGAAGGCACGCATGACGTCCACGCCCTGATCCTGGGCCGCGCCATCACCGGGTTGCAGGCGTTTTTCTGATCGCTAGGCGCCAAGCGTCACGATCAAAATTCCCAACCCCAGCCCAAGGCACAGCGGCGCGTACCAGCGCCGGTCCAGTGTCGCAAATGGCTCCTCCGGCGCCAGCCGGGCCATGATCCCGGCATAGCTGGCCGCGCCGCGCAGCAGGAATACACCAGCGATGGCAACGCCGACCAGAGTCACCAGCCAGTGATCCACGGCCAGGATCAGCCACAGCCAGCGGATGGTGAAAAGCAATGCGACCACGACCAGAGATGTCTGGATCGCGCCCGGCATCCGCAAGATGCCCCGGGCGCCGACGACGCTGCGGGCAAGTGATGTCTCATCGCGAACCGGCCACCAACAGCCCAAGGCCCACAAAAGATGCAGCGCCGCTATGGCGATCAGCATCGCGCTCAGGAGTATCGTAAGGACCAGCATCGCAAGACCTCGGCAAAACCCCATGTATCGCGAAAAACCCGGCATGTCCAAAATGCCGCAATATGAAAAGGCCGCGCCGATCAAATCCGATCAGACGCAGCCTTTGTTCGCGGTCAGGTCAGCGGCTTTTCGACCGCCAAGCGCGATCGCAGCGCTCAGAATCCGATCCGGTCGCGGTAGACATAGTGCACGATCCGATCGCGCGTCAGCCCCATCGCCCGCAGTTCGGCATCGGATTTCGCGCGCAGCGCGTCAACCTGATCCAGTCGGCCATAACGATACGCATAGGCCTCGAAAGCCGCACCGATACGGGCACTCATCGCCGCGAACCGGTCAACCAGAGTCTGGCTCAGCGGTGCTTCGGTATTCATGTTAATAAAAGTCATCTCTTGCCTCATTAGGTTCATCTGCTCTCTCTTGCCAGATCACATAGGCGCAACCTGCCCCAACAGGTAGAGCGCCCGGCGCATGGCCGCCCTGCGTGCAGCGAAGAGGCGCTAACCCTCTGTTAAGGTTGACTTGTCAAGCCCTGGCATGGCTGCAAAGATCGCCGCCACCCGAAACCTTGCAAGGGCCTGGAAATATTTGCGGCGAACGCACGTGGCTCGCCCGGCGGCACGACAGCTTTAGTGAGACTTTAGATCGCCACAGCGGTTCAGGGCGTCCTGGCGCTATTGACCGAAAAGCAACACCGCGCTGCCAACGACGCCAGCCGCACCCCAAAAATCCGCACACCGCAAGGGCTCAACAGCGATACGCGGTGGCGCGGACCTCGGTCACCAGAGCGCCCGGCGACACCGGCACGAAGACCACCGCATTTGCGCCGTTGTCTTTCGCAAAGCCCAGCACCTGATTGCGCGAAGCCTCAAGCCCTTGCTGCGCCAAGGGTCCATAGACGCTGGGCTGGGATCGGATATTGGTGACATAGGTGCAAGACGCCGCCTCGGCCTCTGTAATCGCCCTCACCCCTGTGACGCCGCGCAGCCCGGTGTTTTCGACGCAGGCGGACAGCAGCCCGATCACAACCCCGATCAAAAGAATTCGCTCCATCGCCTTGCCCCTTTGTTCTGATTTGGACCCAGTGTCTACGCCACCTGCACCAATAGCTGCGCCCTGGCTAGCATGAACGCAAGGCAGATGACCGACAGGGCGGTTTTCAGCGCAAACCCTACCTTCAGCAAAGTCCATTTCGCCTGTAAATTGGTAAGTCACCTGGAACTTCGCGCTTCCAGCAATGCCCCCTCGAACAGATCAAGGTTGCTCAGCCCAAATACGCTTGCATTGCGGCCACCGGGCGAAAATTCCGGTCGCAAACCTTGCAGAAAGTCTTGCAACGCTTTCAAGAATCCCGGGTGATTTGCCTCTTCATCCAAAAACCGCTGGGCAAGGCGCGCCTCGTCCCAATCATCTTCCAATGCTGTCTTGATGACCGCAAACATACTGACGCCGAAATGTATCCCGGTGTCGACGGTATCATAGGTTCGCGCCAGGAAATCAGAACTCCTTGCGGCCTGAGCCATCAGAAAATTCTCATCATAAAGCGCACTGGAGGCAAACGCGCGCCCAAGAGTGTAGTGGATACCGGGCGCATCGAAGAGAGCGTCGCCAAAAAGATCGTAAACCTGATAAATGCCGTGGTAGTCGCCAGAGCCGTAGAAAGCATCGATCACGTCCTCTACCCGCCGAAACGCGATTTCGCCGGCCTCGCCTTCAAGGGCTACGATGTCAGGCGCAAGATCACGCAACACCTTTATGATACGGTCACGATCTTCGTTGCGATATCCCCGCGATGCGATCGAACTGGCCTCAGAAACAAGGAGTGGCAGCAAAACGACTGCGCTAACCTCTTCGCGCAAGCCCGCCTTGGTTTCGTCCTGCAGTTCTGAAAATCTTATTGCCAAGTCTTTGTTGTTCCGCGCCAGTGCCTGTTCGATCAACCTGTCCTGTTCGGCAAAGTCGTCCTCAAAATCCTTCTGAATCTCAAGTCGCGCCAATTCGACGGCCACTTTAACGCCTTCATCAATCTGCCCCGATGCGCGCTGATCGATATAGATCAAAACCCCCGCCGCAACTGCAGTCAGCAGGCCGACCACAATACCCACCGCCGAGAAGAAAAAACTCAGCCGCTCGCGCGCTCCCTGGGCCGCCTGCTCGGCGGCTGAGTCCTTGATATAACGGATCAATTCATCCGGCATGATCAGAACCGGCTGGCTGAACGGGGCATTGCCCGTCATGCCCTCTTGGTCTTTGTTTTTCTGTGTCATCATTACCGCCTCACCATAACCTCAGGCTGCGCTCTCTCACGCCTCCCACATTCTGCGCCGCCGCACCGCCCGCCCCGGCAGCGCCAGCGCATCGACATTGCCGCGCTCCAGGCAGGCGACGTTCACCGACACCCGGGCATTCTGATCCTCCGGCACCGCAATGCCGAACACCGCCTCGCCGCAGCGGCGGCAGAAGAAGTGATGCGGCTGCCGCGCGCCCTCGACCCGCTCGGTCAGCATGTCCTCGCCCGCCAGCAATACGAACGAACCCGGCTCCGCAGGAACCACCCGCACCCGCTGCCCCCGGCAGCGCGGGCAGATGCAGGGCGTGGCCAGCCGCGGGATCGCATCGACCGCCCAGCGCACGGTGCCGCAGAGGCAAGCGGCGTGAAACGTATGCGGCCTCACGCGCAGAACACCTCGTCCACCTCGACCTGCAAGGCGGTGGCCAGCCCGTTGGTCTGCATCGCCATGCCGATCACCGCCAGCAATTCGCCGTGCATTTCGGGCGTCATGCCCTTGGCCACGGCGCCCGCAGTATGCGAATGCACGCAATAGCTGCAGCCGTTCGCAGCCGAGACGGCGACATAGATCATCTCCTTCACAGCGGGGTCGAGCGCGCCGGGCGCCATCACCGCGCTGACCCTCTCCCATGTCGCCCGCAGCAATGCAGGATCATGCGCCAGCGCCCGCCAGAAGTTGTTCACGTAATCGGTGCCGCGCGCGGCCCGGATCTCGTCAAAGACCGCTCGCGCCTCAGCCCCGGCCTCGGCATCGCTCAACAGCGGGCGAACCGCCATCAGACCACCGCCAGAACCCGCGCCGGCCCCCCGGTGCCGCCCGCGTGCTTTGGTGCACCAACAAAAACCGTAGCCCCCGACGCAGGCACATTGCCGAGGTTCGCCATGTTCTCGATCCCGTAGCGCCCGCCTGGCAGCCAGGAATAATGCACCGCAAAATCGGCGGAATTGCCGGGGTCAAGCGACAGCGTATCGACCCCGATCGCCGCCACCCCCATCTCGGCCAGCATGTCGGTCGCCGCCTTCGAAAACCCCGGAAACGCGAAACTGCCATCGGCGATGTTGCGGTAGGACGGATCGCCAACCCGGTCGGCCCAGCCCGAGTGCATCGCCACGCAGGCGCCTGCCGGGATAGCACCGTTGGCGGAAATCCAGGCCTCGATATCCTCGGGCGCCAGCATCGCGTTCGCCTCTTCCGCCGCCTTGGCCGAGATATCCACCACGCACAACGGACAGATCAGGCTTTCCGGCGCCAGATCGGCCACCGAGGTGCCGTCAGCGGTGAAATGCAGCGGCGCGTCGATATGGGTGCCGGTGTGTTCGAAGATCGTCAGCTTGAAAAGTTGATATCCAGATTCCTCGAATTTCACCACCGGGTCAAAAAGGATGCCCGGGACCCCATCGAAGGTCGGGAAATCGCCATCATAGGTGTGGGTCAGGTCCACCACCCGGCCCGAGGATTGCGCCAAGGCAGGCCGCGACGCCCCTGCCGAGGCAGCGACCGCCGCCGCCCCCGCGCTGACCCGGAACACATCGCGACGCGACAACATCCTGTTCTTTACGGCGTCGATCACACAAGCATTACACATCGTTGGATCCTCCTTGATGGAAATGGGCAAGGCGCGCCCGGCGACTGCCTCATTATATCAGCACGACAGGCCCGCCCCAAGCCTCTGGAATCTGCACCGGCGATCGGGTAGCCCAATGCGCATGACCGACACCCTTACCATACGTCGCCCCGACGACTGGCACCTGCACCTGCGCGACGGCGCGATGTTGCAAGCCATCCTGCCCGAAAGCACACGCCACTTCGCCCGCGCGATCATCATGCCGAATCTGGTGCCGCCGGTCGCGACCGGGGCAGAGGCGCTGGCCTACCGCGACCGCATCTTGGCAGCATTGCCCAAAGGCGCCGATTTCTCGCCGCTGATGACGCTTTATCTGACCGAAGCCACCGACCCCGACGATGTCGCCCGCGCTGCCGCCAACGGGCTGATTTCGGCGGTCAAACTCTATCCTGCGGGTGCGACCACCAACTCCGCCTCGGGCGTGCGCGACTTTCAGCGCGTTCGCCCGGTCCTGGAAAAGATGGCCAAGATCGGCCTGCCGCTGTGCGTTCATGGCGAAGTGACCGACCCCGACATCGATATCTTCGACCGCGAGGCGGTGTTCATCGACCGCGTGCTTGACCCGCTGCGCCGCGCCACGCCCGGCCTGCGCGTGGTGATCGAGCATATCACAACCAAGGACGGCGCCGATTACGTGCGTTCGGCAGGCACCGACCTCGCCGCCACGATCACCACGCACCACCTTGTCATCAACCGCAACCATATCCTCGTCGGCGGGATCAAACCGCACTACTACTGCTTGCCCGTCGCCAAGCGCGAGGAACACCGCCTGGCGCTGCGAACTGCCGCAACTTCAGGCGACACACGCTTTTTCCTTGGCACCGACTCGGCACCACACACCGATGCGCTGAAGGAACACGCCTGCGGCTGCGCCGGCTGTTTCACCGCCACCAACACGATGTCGATCCTGGCCGAAGTCTTTGAACAGGACGGCGCGCTTGACCGGCTGGAAGCCTTCACCTCGCTCAACGGTGCCGCCTTCTACGGCATGGCCCCCAACGAAGCGCGGATCACCCTGACCAAAGGCGCGCCTGTCGAATACCCCGCGAAGATCGACACCGGCTCCGGCCCGGTGACCGTTTTCGACCCGATGATGCCACTGCACTGGCGCGTCACATGACTTTCATTTTGGCTCAAATATGTCCGCCCGAGGCTCCCGCCCCGGCAAGCGGCGCAGCACCGGGGACTATGTCCCACGGGGTGACGCCGACAGCCCGCAAACGAGGCCCCCGATGATCCCCGCCAGCTACCCTCCAAAGGACGAGATCGCCCGCCTGAGCGCGCGGATGCTTCTGGAAATCGGCGCCGTGCATTTCAACGCGGACGAGCCCTATACCTATTCCTCGGGCCTCAAGGGTCCGACCTATATCGATTGCCGCAAGCTGATCAGCTTTCCGCGGATCCGCTCGACCCTGATGGATTTCCTGACCTGCACGGTGCTGCGCGACGCCGGTTTCGAAGCCTTCGACAACATCGCGGGCGGCGAGACGGCGGGCATTCCCTTTGCCGCGATGGTGGCCGAGCGGATGGCCCTGCCGATGACCTATGTGCGCAAAAAGCCCAAGGGCTACGGTCGCAACGCGCGCATCGAGGGCGTCATGACCGCAGGACAGCGGGTGCTTTTGGTCGAGGATCTGACCACCGACGGTGGCTCGAAGATCAGCTTCGTCGACGCGATCCGCGAGACCGGCGCCACCTGCGCCCATACCGCCGTGATCTTCTACTACGGTATTTTCCCCGATACCCTCAAAACGCTGGGGGATCATGGCGTTACCCTGCACCATCTCTGCACCTGGTGGGATGTGCTGGCCGAAGCCAGAGCGCAGGCCATCTTCACGCCCGAGACTCTGGCCGAGGTCGAGGCCTTCCTGACCGACCCTGCCGCATGGCGCGCCGCGCAGGGCTGACCCGCGCAAAAGATTCCTGTGGACGGCTTCTGGGGACGCGTTGGGATATGTGGCTGACCCTCGGCAAAAGAATCACAAGACTGCGATAGCAGGTCCACGAACACCCCAAGATATAGTAGAGTTGTGGACGAAAAGAATCGATCCACAGGATTTCCACAGGGCTTGCGGGCAGTTACCCCCGAATGAGTTCAACTTCCCGGCCCGCAGGCCCTGCCGGTAGAGCAGTGGCGGGACACGCGGACAAGAATACCGCAACAGGTGAGGCAGGACAGATGACCGAAGTTAGAGCGCTCAGAACCCCCGAGCCGGAAGAGGTCGGCCCCGAGGCGCTGCCGCACAATATCGAAGCCGAACAGCAGCTGCTGGGCGCGATCTTGACCAATAACGAGCTGTACGACCGGGTCACCCAAATCATCCGCGCCGAGCATTTCTTCGACCCCGTCCACCGCCGCATCTGGGAGATCGCCGCCGCCCGCATCCAGAAAAATGCGCTGGCCTCGCCGGTCACGCTGAAGGCGTTCCTCGAAGATGATGAGGGGCTGAAGGCGCTGGGCGGCCCGGCCTATCTGGCCCGGTTGGCGGGTGCTGCCATCGCAGCCTTTGCTGCCAAGGACTACGCCCAGATGCTCTACGATCTGGCGATCCGGCGCGAGTTGATCGGCCTCGGGCGCGAGATCTCGGCAATGGCCGCTGCCGTTGATGTTGAAAGCGAACCCGCCGAACAGATCGTCGAGGCCGAGCAAAAGCTTTATAAGCTGGCCGAACAGGGCCGTTCCGAAACCGGGTTCCAGTCGTTCTTGAAGGCGGTCACCGATGCGGTCAATGTCGCCAACGCCGCCTATCAGCGTGACGGCGGCCTTGCGGGCCTGTCGACTGGCCTGACCGACCTCGACCGAAAACTTGGTGGATTGCACAAATCCGACCTTTTGATCCTCGCCGGACGCCCTTCCATGGGCAAAACCTCGCTCGCAACGAACATTGCGTTCAATATCGCCAAGTCCTACCGCCGGGGCCGCCGACCTGACGGCACCGAGGGCGCAGTCGATGGCGGCGTGGTCGGGTTCTTCTCGCTGGAAATGTCGGCAGAACAACTCGCCGCGCGGGTGCTGTCCGAGGCGTCCGAAGTCCCCTCCGATCAAATCCGTCGCGGCGATCTGACCGAGGTCGAGTTCCGTCGCTTTGTCGAGGCCGCCAAGACGCTGGAAGCCTGCCCGCTTTATATCGACGACACGCCCGCGCTGCCGATCTCGCAACTTGCCGCCCGCGCCCGGCGGCTGAAACGCACGCATGGCCTTGATGTGCTGATCGTCGACTATCTGCAACTGGTCCGTCCGGCCTCGGCCAAGGACAACCGCGTCAATGAGGTTTCCGAGATCACCCAAGGCCTGAAAGCCATCGCCAAGGAGCTGGACATCCCGGTCGTGGCGCTGTCGCAGTTGTCACGCCAGGTCGAGAACCGCGAGGACAAGCGTCCGCAGCTCAGCGACCTGCGCGAATCCGGCTCGATCGAGCAGGACGCCGACGTGGTGATGTTCGTGTTCCGCGAGGAATACTACAAGGAACGCGAGAAGCCCGGTGACCACGAGCTGGAAAAGATGGCCGGCTGGCAGGCCGAAATGGAGGCGCTGCACGGCAAGGCCGAGGTCATCATCGGCAAGCAGCGCCACGGCCCCATCGGTCATGTCGAACTCAGCTTCGAAGGCCGCTTCACCCGGTTCGGCAATCTGGTCAAGGCCTGGCAGACAAACCGGGTCGAGGAGTTTTGATGGGCGGTATCACCGGCCTCAGCCATGTCACGCTGGCCACCGCCAGCCTCGACCGGTCATTCGCCTTTTACACCGACATTCTTGGTGCGAAACCCCGCGCCCGCTGGGCCACCGGCGCCTACCTTGATCTCGGCACGATCTGGCTTTGCCTCGCCGAAGGGCTGGTGCGCCCAAGCAAGGATTACACGCATCTCTCGCTGGCCTGCGAGGCCGAAGATTTCGCGGCACTTTCCGCCAGCATCACCGAAGCAACGACGCTCTGGCAGGAAAACAGTGGCGAAGGCGCGTCGCTCTTTTTCCTCGACCCCGACCGCCATCGCCTTGAACTGCATCAGGGCAATCTGGCCACGCGCCTCGATCATTACCGCGCCAATCCCAGCATCGGCGTGACGCTGTTCGACGAGACATAGACATGTGATTGGACAGCCCTGCCGCGCCGGGTGACACTCGGCCCATGCGTGCGGTCCTTCTCTCGGTTCTTCTTTTGGCACAGCCCGCTCTGGCCGAACCTGAGGTCGATCTGGCACTGGTTCTGGCGGTCGATGTCTCGCGCTCGATGTCGCGGGCGGAACTCGAGATCCAGCGGCGCGGCTATGCCGAAGCCCTGACCAGCGATGCGGTTCTGGTCGCCATCGGCACCGGGTTTCACGGCCGGATTGGCGTCAGCTATTTCGAATGGGCCGGGTCCGACAGCCAGACCGTGGTGTCCGCCTGGACGATCATTGAAACGCCCGACGATGCCCGGGCCATTGCCCGGTACATCCAGGCGGCCCCCGCGTTGACCCGGCGCCGCACCTCGATCTCGGGCGCACTGCTTTTCGCGCGCACGCTTTTGCACGAAAACCCCTTCGGTGCGCAACGGCAGGTCGTCGATGTCTCGGGCGACGGGCCGAACAACCAGGGCGTTCCTGTCGATACCGCCCGCGATCTTCTGGTCGCCGAGG
>JBBKVJ010000207.1:0-23126 GCA_037968375.1 Paracoccaceae bacterium
CTGGTCGTGCAAAGCTTTGTCTACGAAGACGCGTATTTCATGTTTGAGATGATCCGCCCGTCAGGTCGCCCGCTGGTTCAGTTCAGCATGTTCAGCCTGTCCTGCGCGCTGCTCTTCGCGTCGCTGTTTCTGTCCGACACCAAGGGGGTGATCGAAACCCCGCCCGACGGCTTTTTCGATATCTTGTCGATGGTTCTGGGCCGTCTTGCGATGATCGCGGTCGCGATTCTTGTGCTGGTGATGTTCTACGAGGTTGTGTCGCGCTACGTGTTTTCAAAGCCGACGCTCTGGGCCAATGAACTGTCGTTGTGGATCGCGGCCTTCGTATTTCTTCTGGCCGGGCTCTATGCGATGCAGCAGCGCACCCATATCCGCATCTATATCATCTACGACATGATGCCACGCTGGGCGCAAAAGGCCTCTGACACGGTTTCCGTCCTGTTGATCGTCGGGTTCACCTTCGCGTTGGTCTGGGGCGGTTTTACCGACGCCAAGAACCGGTTCATGCGGATGGAGACGTTCGGCACCGCCTGGGACCCTCCGATCCCCGGCATCATCAAGCCGGCACTTTTGATCATCATCGTGCTGGTCGCCATTCAGGCGGTCTCGAACCTGATCGCGGACTGGAACAAGGTGCCTCTATCGCACACTCCGATGGACGATATTGACGAGGCCGAGATCGAGAACATCCGCCGCACGCTTGAGGAGAAGTAGCATGGTCGATATCGGCACGCTCAGCCTGATCATCCTTCTGGGCATGTTCACGCTTCTGGCGATCGGCATGCCGCTGGGGTTTGCCTCGGCATTTCTCGCCGTCGTCACGCTGATGTTGAAGTTCGACTTCGGCCTTCTCTTTGGCGATTTCGGGCGCGGGCCACTGTCGGTGCTGGGTCAGGCGGTCTACCGGCAGATGACCAACTACGTGCTGATCTCGATCCCGCTGTTCATCTTCATGGCCGCGCTTCTGGAACGATCCGGCATCGCGCGCGACATGTATTCCTCGCTGAACGTCTGGCTTAGCCGGATGCGCGGCGGCATCGCCGTTGTCACCTCGATCATGGCGGTCATCATGGCCGCGATGTCGGGCATCATCGGCGGCGAGGTGGTGCTGCTGGGTCTGATCGCCCTGCCACAGATGCTGCGGCTTGGCTATGACCGCAACCTGGCCATCGGCACGATCTGCGCTTCGGGGTCGCTGGGCACAATGATTCCGCCGTCGATCGTGCTGATCTTTTATGGCCTGATCACCGAGACCTCGATCAAGGCGCTGTTCACCGCATCTTTTCTGCCCGGCTTCATGCTGGCCTCGTTCTTCATCATCTACATCATCGTTCGGACCAACCTCAATCATTCGCTGGCGCCCCTGCCGCCGCCTGAACCGGGCGCACCCGAAGGGGGCGAGAAGGGGATGATGTTCCTCGGCTTCTTATCGCGGTTCGCGCTTTGGGTCACCGGCGCCATGTTGGTGAGGGTGCTGTTGTTCACCGCCACCGGCGAAAACGCCGTCCGCGAGGGTCTGGACCCGATCCCATTGGGCATGGTCAGCGACATTCCCTGGATCATCGGTGCCTTCGTGCTGTCGGTGGTCATCATCTTTTTCGTTGTCGGACGCGAGCGTACTGCCCGGGGCTGGGAAATGGGCAAAGGCCTGATCGCGCCCATCGTCGTCATCGGCGTCGTGCTGGGCTCGATCTACGGCGGTATCACCGGCATCACCGAGGCCGCCGGCATGGGCGTGGTCGCGGTTTTCGTGATCGGCATGGTCCGGCGCGAGATGACGTTCGATATCGTCTGGGACAGCCTGATCCGCACCCTGCGCTCAACCGGTACGATCATCTGGGTCACCATCGGCGCCGCCGCCCTTGCTGCTGCCTACACGCTGGTCGGCGGCCCGACCTACGTCGCCAACATGATCGTCGGGGCCGACCTGCCGACGATGGGGATCATTCTGGTGATGATGGTGGTCTTCCTGATCATGGGGATGTTCATGGATTGGGTCGGCATCGTTCTTCTGATCATGCCGGTGTTCCTGCCCATCGTTGTGCGCCTGCCCGCTGAAGAGATCGGATTTCTTGCCAGTATTGATGCGCGCTACATCCCGATCTGGTTCGGCGTGGTGTTTTGTATGAACATGCAGGTCAGCTTTCTGTCACCGCCGTTCGGACCTGCGGCGTTTTACCTCAAATCCGTGGCGCCGCCCGAGATATCGCTGACCGATATCTTCAAGGGCTTTTTGCCGTTCATCGCCCTTCAGCTTCTGGCACTATCGGTGCTGCTGATCTGGCCGCCTATCGTGACGCTGTTTCTGTAAGGACGATATGGCCGAGGTCAGAGCCCGCAAGGCCGATCACGATCTGATCCCGCCGCCCCGCGAGCGGCAAGGCAGCAGGGACGGCGCCGTGTCGTGGTTCGAAGTGGTCACCGCGCGGGTCACCGATGCCGACAGTGTGCAAGGCCGCGATGCCGATCTGATCAAGGCGATCTGGAAGGATATCTGGCGGTGGGGTCTGATGAAGGCAAAGCGCGCGCAGATGCAGCTCTGGCGGCTTTTGGGGGACGACAGAGCGGGTTGCCGCGTGACGTCTCGCACATCTGATGCTTTGGGGTTATCGACCAGACCATGAACCATGCCGTCGCCCCCAGAGAGGAACGCACCGCCCTGGGGCTTGCCGCGATGGCGGGCGCGGTGATGTTTTTCACGATGATCGACACTTCGGCAAAGTGGTTGGTGGTCGCGGGTCTGCCGGCGCTGCAAGTTGTTTTCGCGCGCTATGCGATGCATTTCGCGATGTCGCTGGTGGTCTTCTTGCCGCGCGACGGGGTCAATGCACTACGCTCGAACGCACCTGCCAAACAGGTGCTCCGCTCGGTGTTCCTGTTGGGCAGCACGATCCTGAACTTCACCGCGCTAAAATACCTGCCGATCACCGTGACGACGACGATCATGTTCGCGGGGCCCATCGTGGTGACACTGCTGGCGATCCCGATCCTGGGCGAGAAAGTCGGCATGCACCGCATCATCGCGGTCTGCTTCGGCTTTCTGGGCGTGGTGTTGGTGATGCAGCCGTGGGGGGCCGGGTTTCATCCCGCGATGTTCCTGAACCTTGCCGCGCTCTGTGTCGCCTCGCTTTATTTCGTGATGACGCGGATGCTGGCCGGGGTCGAAAGCAACGCGACAAGTCAGGTCTGGGCCTCGGGGCTTGCGACGATTTGCCTGACGCCCTTCGCCCTGTCGGTCTGGGTCTGGCCTGAGACGGCGGCGTCCTGGGCGTTCTTGCTGCTGATCGGGATATTCGGCGGCTCCGGGCATATTCTGGCCACCGCCGCGCACCGGATGGCCGATGCCTCGATCCTCGCACCGGTGATCTATATCCAGATCATCCTGGCCTCAGTTTCGGGCATCCTCTTTTTCGACACCTGGCCGACGGTCTGGACGCTGGGCGGCGGGCTGATCATCATTGCCGCCGGTATCTACATCTGGCATCGCGAACGCAGCAAGACACCTGACCGCGATAATGTTCCGAAGGTCGATCCGCCCTAGTTGGTCCTTCCAACTACCCCGAGCCACAGCCTAGCATGCACAAAGCGCTGGCAGACTCTGGCGGCAGATCAATGACGCGCGATGGCTGACCGGAACCCGAGCGATATGAAAGTTCTATGACCACGGCACCGCCGATTTCACTTTGGGACATGTCCGCCGAAGAGCGCGATGTGACCGGTGCGATGCCACCGGACGCCCGCTGCGACGTCGCCATCGTCGGCGGCGGTTACACCGGGCTTTCAACGGCGCTGCACTGCGCCGAGGCGGGTCTCGACGCGCATGTCCTTGAGGCGCACCGGATCGGTCATGGCGGATCCGGCCGGAATGTCGGGCTGGTCAACGCCGGGGTCTGGCTGCCGCCCGATCAGGTGCGCGCAAAGCTGGGTCAGGTCTACGGGCCGCGCTTTCTCGAACAGTTCGGCGCCGGGCCGCAAATGGTCTTTGATCTGATCGAAAAGCATCAGATCCGCTGCGAGGCGACGCGGACCGGCACGATCCACGCCGCCCATGCCGCGTCGGGGCTGCGCGATCTTCAGGCGCGGTGCCGCGAGTGGACGTCGATGGGCGCACCCGTGAAGATGCTGGATCGCGAGGCGGTCGCCGAAAAGACAGGCACGCACGCCTTCGCGGGCGGCCTTCTTGATCATCGCGCGGGCACGATCAACCCGATGGCCTATTGCCGGGGTCTGGCGCGAGCGGCGCTGGGTGCGGGCGCGAAGATCAGCACCGGTGTGACTGTCACGCGGCTGCACAAAGAGGCCGGCGGCTGGCGGGTCGAGACCGATCAGGGCAACATCCGGGCGCGTTACGTGGTGCTGGGAACCAATGCCTATACCGACGACCTTTGGCCCGGGCTGAAGCGCAGCTTCACGACGATCCACTACTTCCAGCTGGCCACAGAACCCCTGGGCGACCGGATCGCCACGATCTTGCCCGAACGGCAGGGGCTGTGGGACACCGCCCGGGTCATGTTCTCGCTCAGGCGCGATGCGCAGAACCGGTTGATCATCGGCTCGATGGGCAAGGTGATCGGCTCTGCCGAACGCGGCTTGTCGCAGCGTTGGGCGCAAAAGCGGTTGGCAGGCATGTTCCCCGATCTGGGCGCGGTCAGGTTCGACGAGGCCTGGCATGGCCAGATCGCGATGACGCCGGATCATCTGCCGCGCATTCACGTTCTGGACGAAGGGCTTTATACCCCCATCGGCTACAATGGCCGGGGCATCATCACCGGCACGATCTTCGGGCAGGGCATGGCGGGACTGGTGACGGGAATGGACCGGGCCGACCTGCCGCTGCCGGTCACCGATGCTGCCGCCGTGGCCCGGGGTGCGCTGACGTCGCGGCTTTATGATCTGGCCTTTACGGCGAACCAGTTCGTCAGGGGTCTGTAAGGGGGCGGGCAAAAAGCACCGCCTCGGAACTCACACTGCGGGAGAGTGAAGACATGACTGACAGGATTGCACTGATCACCGGCGGCGCGCAGGGCATCGGCCTTGCCTGCGCCAAGGCTTTGGCCGAGGACGGCTGCCGCATCGTGCTGGCCGATGTGAAGGACAGCGTCATTGATGCGGCGAAGACGCTGGGTGGCACCGGTCATATTTGCGACATGGGCGATCCCGACGCCATCGACGCGCTGTTCGACCGGATCGAGACGGAAACCGGGCCGGTCTCGGTTCTGGTCAACAACGCGGGCATCGCATTGCCGGGCGATTTCCTGTCCTATGACCTCGCAACGTTCCGCCGCGTTCTCGATGTGAACCTGATCGGCGTCTTCCGCGCCACGCAAAGGGCGGCGCGGACGATGATCGACAAGGGCCTGACAGGCGCCATCGTCAACATGTCGTCAATCAACGCGCAGGTCGCGATCCCTGCGATCCCGGCCTATTGTGCCTCGAAGGGCGGCGTGATGCAGCTGACCAAGGCGTCAGCGCTGGCGCTTGCCCCGCATGGCATCCGGGTGAATGCGGTCGGGCCGGGATCGATCGACACCGAGATGATGGCTGGTGTGAACGCCGATCCGAAGGCCCTGCAAAGGGCCCTGTCACGCACGCCGCTTGGCCGCATCGGCACCGCCCGCGAGATCGGCGACACGGTGGCTTTCCTCGCCTCGGACAAGGCAAGCTACATCACCGGCGAGACGATCTATGTCGATGGCGGGAGGCTGGGCCTGAACTACGTGGTCTGAGCCAGGCAGGCGGCGCTTTGCCAAGTGGTGGCGCTGAAGGACGCCGCCGACACGCTTGTTCTAGCAGGCGCATCCGTTTACCCCGCACCCTTTGCGAACCAGTCGTGGTTCTTTGCCTTGATTTCCTCGATCAGGGCCAGAATCCGCGACAGATGTCTGGCCATCGCCTGCCGCTGCGATGACGAAGGAAGCGACAGCATGCGGATGCGGTCCATCTGCGCCTTGCACTTGTGGATCAGCGCGGCGCAGGAGGCGGACGCGCACTGATTACATGAGGCGCTGCGCCCGTTGCTGAACGCGGTGGGCGGCGCCTGATATGACGATCATCATCCTACTCTGGACAAGACGTCTTATGCGCGCGAACTGGCGCTGCTGATCGGGGTTTGTCCGGCGCTGCGGTTGGGCCTGCCCCGGTGGTTTCACGACAGCAATGAGGGCATGATGCGGTTTTGCGAAATGGCACCCGAAACTGCCGGTTTCCACAATACGGTCGGGTCCAAAGAAATCACCCGCGCGATTTGCTCGATCCCCGCCCGTCACGATGTGGCACGGTGGGACGACTGTTCGTTCCTGGCCAATCTGGTCGCGACCGGCCGATTGAGCAAAGACGAAGCGCCCGACGTCGCGTATGATCTCGCATACCGGATTGCCAAGTCGGCCTATCGGCTCTGATAAGCCGTTTCTCAGGGAGGACTCCAATGACAGACGGCATGACACTCGGCGCCGCGCTGTTGACCAGCGTCGTGGTGGCCGCATCCGCCGTGGCTTTGCATCGAAGTGTTCCACTTGCCGCAACTGAAGCGAAGCTGCTGCCTTGCGCGCTGACGGTCTGACACCTGCGGGCGCGACCCGTCCGGCCACTGGCATCGTCCATCTCGGGCTTGGCGCGTTCTTCCGGGCCTTTGGCTGCATCTATGTCGCCGATGCGATGGCGGTCTCGGGCGGCGACTGGGGGATCGTCGGTGTCTCTTTGCGCAGCGCTGATACGCGCGATGCGTTGCGCGGGATGGGTTGGGCCTATACGGCGGTCACGCTGGCTGCGGATGGCGAACGGCCACGCCGGATCACGGTTCTCAACGATGTGCTGGTGGCCCCCGAAAACCCCGAGGCCGTGCTGATCGCGATGGCCGAACCGGCGGTTAGGATCGTCACTCTGACGGTGACTGAAAAGGGCTACTGCCACAACCCGGCGACCGGCCAGCTGAACCCCGATCACCCCGAAATCCGGCACGATCTGAGCCACGCCCTGCCGGTCTCGGCGCCGGGGTTTCTGGTCCGCGCCCTGGCACGGCGCCGTGCGGCGGGGGTGCCTCCTTTTACCGTCCTGACCTGCGACAACCTGCCGGAAAACGGCAAGCTGGTGCGCCGCGTCGTGCTGGGGCTGGCGCGCCTGATCGACCCCGCGCTGGCTGACTGGATCGCCTCCGAGGGTCGCTTTCCCGCGACGATGGTTGACCGGATCACGCCCGCCACCACCGACGCAGACATCGCACGCGTCGCCGAACTGACCGGTCAGCCCGACGCCGCACCGGTGATGCACGAGGCCTTCGCGCAATGGGCGGTCGAGGACGATTTTGTCGGCGGCGCGCGCCCCGATCTGGCCGCCGCAGGGGTCGAGATGGTGGCCGACGTCACCGCGCACGAGCAGATGAAGTTGCGGATGCTGAACGGCACCCATTCGGCGCTGGCCTATACCGGTTATCTGGCCGGGCACCAGACCATCGCCGAGGCGATGGCCGATCCGGCCTTTGCCGCATATGCCCGGCTGCTCTGGGCAGAAATCATGCCGACCATCGCGGCGCCGCCGGGGGTCAGCCTGACCGATTACACCGACGCACTTTGCGCGCGCTACGCGAACCCGGCGATCCGGCACCGGACCTGGCAGATCGCGATGGACGGCAGCCAGAAGCTGCCGCAGCGCCTGCTTGGCACGCTGCGCGAGACCCTTGATGCGGGCCGCGCCGCACCCGGCCTCTGCCTCGCCGTCGCCGCCTGGATGCGCTATATCGATGGCAGGGACGAAGCGGGGCAGGTGATCGACGTGCGCGATCCGCTGGCGGCAAGACTGCGCAACCTCTCAAACGCAGCCGAAACGCCCGGGGCCGCCGTCGCGGCACTGCTGTCGGTGCGCGAGGTCTTTCCCGAAGCACTTGCAAGCCGCCTGCAAGAGCCGCTGACCAAGGCGGCGTCACGAATTTGGGCGGTCGGGTCGCGCGCCGCCGTCATCGAGGTGATATCATGATCGAAAGCTGGCGCTGGTATGGTGATCTGGACGCGATCTCGCTTTCCGAGGTGGCGCAGACCGGGGCCACCGGGATCGTCACCGCATTGCACGAAATGCCCTATGGCGAGGTCTGGCCCGCAGACACCATCGCCGCGCGCAAGGCGCAGATTGAAGCCGCAGGCTTTGCCTGGGTCGTCGTCGAAAGTCTGCCGGTGCATGAGCGCATCAAGAAGGGTGAGGGCGATCTGGCGACCCTGTTCGCCAATTACCGTCAGTCGATGGCCAATCTGGCGGCACAGGGAATCACCACGATTTGCTACAATTTCATGCCTTTGCTGGACTGGACCCGCACCGATCTTGCCGCACCCGTGGCCGGTGGCGCGACCTGCCTGAGGTTCGATGCAATGCGCATGGCCGCATTCGAGACCCACATGCTGGGGCGGCAGGCGGCCGAAGACGATTACCCCGAAGATGTGCGCCAGCGGGCCGCAGCGTGGTTTCAGCAAGCCAGCGATGCCGACCGCGACGCCCTTCAGGCGGCGATCATGGCGGGAATGCCGGGCGCATTTGATCGCTATGATGTGGCGGGATTGCGCGCCGCACTTACCGCCTATGACGGCATCGACCGCGCCGCGCTCCGGGCCAATTATCAGCGCTTTCTCGACGAGGTTGTGCCTGCCGCCGAGGATCTTGGCGTCAGGCTTTGCGTGCATCCCGACGACCCGCCGCGCGACATCCTGGGCTTGCCGCGCATCGTCTCGACCGGTGACGATCTGGCCTGGGTGCTGGCGGCGCATGACAGCCCGGCCAATGGCATCACGCTGTGCTCCGGCTCGCTGGGCGCGGGTCCCGGCAACAATGTGCCACAGGTCGCGGCGCGGCTGGCCGACCGGATCCACTTTGCCCACCTGCGCAACGTCACCAAGGAGCCCGATGGATCTTTCCAGGAGGCGGCACATCTTGACGGCGACACCGATATGGTGGCGCTGATCGCCGTGCTTTTGCGCGAAGAGGCGCGCCGCCACGACGCAGGCCGCACCGATCACGCCATCGCGTTCCGTCCCGACCACGGCCATCAGATGCTGTCCGACTTGTCCCGCGTCCTCATTCCCGGCTATCCATTGATCGGCAGGCTTCGTGGCCTAGCCGAACTGCGCGGCGTCATCAGGGGACTTAGCCATGTCTGAACCGCTGATCCTGCACACCAGCGACAATATCGCCGTGCTGACAAAGCGCGCGGTGGCGGGCGACGATCCTCTGGGTCTGGGTGCGCCTCTGCAAGGGTCGGTTTCGGCAGGCCACAAGATTGCGCGGGCTGCAATCATGGCGGGTGCGTCGGTGCTGAAATTCGGCCAGTTCATCGGTACGGCCACGACCGATATCGCGCCCGGCGATCACGTCCATATTCACAACTGCGCCTTCGCCAATCCCCAGCAGGACTATGCCATCGGTGTCGATCTGGCGCTGGCGGAAGCTGCGATTCCGAAGATGCAGGCGTTAAGCTTTCAGGGCTATGCGCGGGCCGACGGCAGGGTCGGCACCCGCAATTACATCGCCCTCGTGGCCACGGTGAACTGCTCGGCCACGGTGATCCGCCGCGCCGCATCCGAGGTTGAGGCCAGCGGCATTCTGGACGGTTACGAGAACGTCGACGGGATCGCGGCCTTCGCGCATGGCACCGGCTGCGGCATGGCGGCAAGCGGGCCTGGCTTCGATATCCTCGACCGGGTGCTTTGGGGTCACGCCACCCATCCGAACGTCGGTGCCACGATCTTTGTCGGGCTCGGCTGCGAGGTCATGCAGATTGCCCGGATGCAGGCGCATTTCGGCGACAAGGGCACCGACCGCTTTCACGCGCTGACCATCCAGGACACCGGCGGCACCCGTGCGACGATCGACGCCATCAAGGCCCATGTCGCCGCGATCCTGCCAGAGGTGAACCGCGCGCGGCGCACAAAGCAGCCGATGTCGGCGCTGCGGGTGGCGTTGCAATGTGGCGGCTCGGACGGGTTTTCGTCGATCACCGCCAATCCAGCGCTTGGCGTGGCCAGCGACCTGATCGTGGCCCAGGGCGGCACCGCGATCCTGTCCGAGACGCCAGAAATCTACGGCGCCGAGCAGTTGCTGCTGCGGCGCGCAGCTTCTGACGCGGTGGCGCAGCGGCTGATCGGTCAGATCAAGTGGTGGGAAGACTACGCCGCCCGGAACGACGGGTCGATGGACAACAATCCCAGCCCCGGCAACAAGCAGGGCGGCATCACCACGATCCTCGAGAAATCGCTGGGTGCGGCCGCCAAGGGTGGCGCGACGCCGCTGCGGGCAGTCTACGATTATGCCGAACAGGTGACAGCACCCGGTTTCGTCTTCATGGACACCCCCGGCTACGACCCGGTCTCGGCCACCGGCCAGATTGCGGGCGGTGCACAGGTCGTGGTCTTCACCACCGGTCGCGGCTCGGCCTTCGGCTCAAAACCCAGCCCGACGATCAAGGTTGCCACGTCGGACCGGCTATTCGCGCAGATGCCGGACGACATGGATCTCAATACCGGCGACATCGTGTCGGCCGGGATCGCCATCGCCGACAAGGGGCGCGAGATCTTCGACATGATCCGCGCCACCGCCTCGGGGCAGATCACGAAATCCGAAGCGCTGGGGCTGGGCGATAATGAGTTTGTGCCCTGGCAGATCGGCGCGGTGATGTAGGGCGGTCGCCGATACCAGACGCTCTGGTCATGCCTGGACAGCCCTCATGAAACGGTCGCGGATCACCACCGGGTCCATCGTGATAACCGGCATCTTGGCGTTGCCGCTGTCGCATTTGACGACCATGACAGTCATCTTGCCGCCATCAAGTGCGGCCTGCAGCGCCGTGCCGGTGTCGACATCGCGCACCTCGACCACAGTGTCGCAACCTGCCGCGCGGGCGATGCCGGCCAGCGACGTCTTCTTGCCGGCATAGGTCGGCTGATCGCCGGTCGAGCCGTACGAGCCGTTGTCGATGATCATCAGGATATAGTTGTCGGCCACGTTGTTGGCGATCGTCGGCAGCGTGCCGAGATTGGTCAGCACCGAGCCATCGCCGTCGATCACGATCACCGGCTTTGGCTGCGTCAGCGCCAGCCCCAGCCCGTTGGACGAGGCCAGACCCATCGTGCCCAGCATGTAGAAATTCGTCGGCTGGTCGTCGATGGCGTGCAGTTCCTGGCTGGGGATGCCGATGTTGCAGACCACCAGATGGTCACGCAGGATCGGGGCGATGTCTTTCAGGATTTCGGAACGGATCATTGGTCGCCATAGCCTCCCCAGAAATTGGCATCGGTCAGGATCGCCACGGGTTTGTTGCACATGAAGGTGTATTTCAGGATCATGTCCAGTTCGGCCACGTCCGCGGCGTTGTGGAAATGATAGGTCGGGATGTTCAACTGCGCCAACAGCGCCTTGGTGTGAACCGCCATCTCGACCTGACAGGCCACCGGCTCGCGCAGCTCTCCGCGATACGAGATCAGCATCGGCAGGGGGATCCGGTAGTATTGGATCAGCGTCGCCAGCGTGTTGATCGTCACGCCGATCGCGGTGTTCTGCATGATGATGGCAGGGCGCTTGCCGCCCATCCAGGCCCCGGCACAAAGGCCCATGCCCTCGTCTTCCTTGTTCGAGGGGATGTGGAATATCCCGTCGCGGGTTTCGACCTCATCGATCACCCCGGCCAACTGCTTGCAGGGCACGGTGGTGACAAAGGATATGTCGTTGGCGACAAAGTCGTCGACGATCTTCTTGTCGATGCTCATTTCCTGCGTTGCCTTTCAGTTGCTGCGCAGTGGCGCGCGTTGTTTGGGCCAGAACCGATATGCGACGCGACAGATCGCGCTTGTCTGGGGTCAGCCATCGGCGGTCAGATCGAAGGTCTCACCGGGAAAATATTTCGCCAACCGCACGTCTGCGGCGCGCGCATGGCCCTCCATGCCCTCCAGCCGGGCGATCCGGGCCGTGGCTTCGGCGATCGGTTTTGAGCCTTCGCGGGTGGCGCGCTGCCAGGTGACGATCTTCATGTATTTATGGACGCTGAGACCGCCGGTATAGCTGGCAGCACCCGACGTGGGCAGGACGTGGTTGGTGCCCGTGGCCTTGTCGCCGTAGGACACCGTCGTCTCTTCGCCCAGAAACAGCGATCCGTAACAGGTCAGCCGATCCCGCCACCAGTCGAGGTCAAGCGCCTGCACCGTCAGATGCTCGGGTGCATAGTCGTCGGAACAGGCCGCCATTTCTTCGCGGTCGGCGCACAAGATCACTTCGGCGAAGTCGCGCCAGGCTGCAAAGGCGTTGTCGCGGTTCACCTCGGGCAGGTCGTCGATCAGGGCGGGGACCAGCTGCATGACCTTTTCGGCAAGCGGCCGGTCGTCGGTGACCAGCCAGACCGGCGAGTTGTAGCCGTGCTCGGCCTGACTGACCAGATCGGTCGCCACCACATGCGCATCGGCCGACCCGTCGGCCAGGATCAGGCTGTCGGTCGGACCTGCGATCATGTCGATGCCGACGCGGCCAAAAAGGATGCGCTTGGCTTCGGCCACGAACTGGTTGCCGGGACCGACAAGGATGTTTGCCCTGGGCAGACCGAAAAGACCGTAGGTCATCGCAGCCACACCCTGCACGCCGCCCATCGCCAGAATCTTGTCGGCGCCGCAGATATGCGCGGCATAGACGATGGCCGGTGCGATGCCGATGCCCGGACGCGGCGGCGAACAGACGGTGATGTGCCGGCAGCCGGCAACCCTGGCGGTGGTCACCGTCATGATCGCGCTGGCGATGTGGCTATAGCGACCTCCCGGCACATAACACCCCGCCGCATCGACCGGGATCGCCTTTTGACCGGCGACAAAGCCAGGCACGATCTCGATCTCGACATCGGCCAGGGTCGTTTTTTGCATCTCGGCAAAGCGGCGCACGTTGTCATGCGCAAAGCGGATGTCAGCCTTAAGTCGTTCCGGCACCAGCGCGCAGGCTTCGTCGATCTGGCTTGCCGAGAGGAGGACATTGCCGCCATATCCGTCGAATTTCGCCGAATATTCCAGCGCCTTCGCATCACCCCCCGCCTCGATCTCGGCGAGAATGGCCTTCACCGTCTCAGTGACCTCGCTGGCATCCGACTGTGCGGTCCGCGTCGCTTTCTTGAGGTAGTCCCGGGTCATCGAGAGGCGGTCCTTTGAAAGTCGAGACGGAATCATCATTTTGCATTGTAAGCGCTTGCATGGCCGATGCAAGCGCTTACAATGCTGCAAATTAACGGGTTGCGAGGATGAGAATTTTGAACCTGCGCGGTGCACCCACACTGGTCGATGTGGCCCGAAGGGCGGGTGTGTCCACGGCGACCGTATCGCGCTGTCTGAATGCGCCGGACCTGGTGGTGGAGGCGACACGAGAGCGGGTGATGGCGGCCGTCGACACCTTGGGATACACGCCGAATTTCGCAGCACGGGTGATGGCCGCCCAGCGCACGTTCACCATCGGCGCGATCATTCCGACGATGGAGAACGCAATTTTCGCGCGCGGCCTGCAGGCCTTTCAAGAGGAATTGCACCGGCGTGGATATACCTTGCTGGTGGCCAGTTCGGCCTACGATCCCGACATGGAAAAAAGCCAGATCCGAACGCTGGTTGCACGCGGCGCGGATGGTCTTCTTTTGATCGGCCACGACCGGGACCCGCTGATCTACGACTATCTAAAGCGTCAGGACGTGCCGACATTGGTTGCGTGGTCGTTCCTGCCAGACGCGCGTGCCCCGTCGATCGGCTTTGACAATCGCAAGGCGATGTTCGATCTGGCCGAGGCGGTGATCAGGCTTGGCCACAGAAGGATCGCAATGATCTCTGGTGTCAGTCAGGGCAATGACCGCGCACGGCAGCGCATTGAGGGGCTGAAGGACGCGCTGATGGCGCATGGTCTCGATCCGGGCGCACTTGCGATCATCGAAACCCCATATGGAATCGAAAACGGCGGCGCGGCGTTCAAGACCCAGATGACGCTGACGCCACGCCCCACTGCCGTGATGTGCGGCAATGATGTTCTGGCCGTCGGCGCGCTCGGCATGGCCCAAAACCTGGGACTGCGGGTGCCCCAGGATGTGTCGATCACCGGGTTTGACGATATCGAACTTGCCAGCATCGTCAGCCCTGCCTTGACGACAGTGCATGTCCCACACCGCGAAATGGGTCGCTGTGCAGCGCGGGAACTGGTCGACATGGTCGAGCGAAAAAGCGCGGGGGTCTCGATGCGATTGGGCACAGAGATCATAATGAGATTGTCGCTCGGGCCTTACGCGTCATGATGGCGTCGCCAGCACCCCGCGTTTGCACATAGCCGTCACCGCCAGCGGGGCAGGGTGTGTTCCCGGTTTCAGCCCGCCGCGCGCAGGTTCGCGGCAAGTTTGTCGTCAACGATCCCGACCGTCTGGTCAATCGCGGGATGCGACAGGTTCAGCGCATTGGCGATCAGCTTTATCAACTTGTCGACACGCTCAATACTGACGGCGCCGGAAAACACCGCGCGCGCTGCGGATGAGGGTTTCAGCAGGTTCTCCGCCGCCGCCGCGTATTTCTCAAACGGAACCATGTCTGCGGGATCGGCGCCAAGACGTACGACAACCCCGTTGACGAAATCGTAGATTTCCCTCGACGTGCCGATATCGCCATGAACGGCGTCGCGGATCGCACGTGGCCCGTCGGGCGTAATGCAACGGTAATTGCCGGTTGCCAGCATCGCCCATTTCGCCAGTGGCACGAACAGCGAGTCGAAGACCCGCAGCTTGACCGGCACATCCTTGCCGTCGATGCGATAGGCCGCGATGTCTGTCTCAAGCGTCTTGAGCATTCCGTTCAGCTTTGGGTCATCGAATTTCGAGACCTTGAAATTGGTTGGAAGACCGACATGCAGCACGTTGGCCTTTTCCTCGGGCGGCCGGAAGGCCTGCGGATCGGGCGAGCAGAGCGTCATCAGCGCCGGATCGAACTGCTCCCAGATCGCGGGGTTCTGATAGGCCGCCGTCAGCGTGTCGCACTCCAGCCCCGGTATGCGCCGCAGATAGGGCAGCGGTGGCATGTTCATGATCGACATGCACGGCACGCGCGCGCGCGCGATCCGGGACAGAAGATCGCTGAGCGCAGGGTGCGAATATTGCGGTTCCTGCATCGCAAGGCAGACCAGATCGTAATTTTCAGGTCGTGCATCCTCGGGTGTCACCGCATCCAACGTGCCGGACAATGCCCCGGAGCGAAAACTGCGGTGGGCATCCTCGTCGCGCAGCCTGATCCGAACCTCGGTGCCTTCGGCATTGATCAGTGCTGCGGTTTCCGCGCGGCAGACAAGCGAAACGTCATGTCCCGCCGCGATAAGCTTGGTTCCGAGCAACGAACCATACGAGGCGCCGAGAATGAGAATATTGTAGGCCATTGCCTTGATCCTTCCCTGCTGTTGCTGTGAAAGCTGCTAGGCCAGCAGCTCGACCAGCGTTTCGCCAAGTTTGGCAGGCGACGGTGAAACCCGGACGCCCGCCGACTGCAGCGCCTCGATCTTGTCCTCGGCACCGCCCTTGCCGCCAGAGATGACGGCGCCGGCGTGACCCATCGTGCGCCCCGGCGGCGCCGTGCGCCCGGCGATGAAGCCGACTGTCGGCTTGCTGCGGCCCTTTTTCGCCTCGTCCTTGAGAAACTGGGCCGCGTCCTCTTCGGCGGAACCACCGATTTCGCCGATCATGATGATGGATTGGGTCTCGGAGTCAGCCAAAAACAGTTCGAGAACGTCGATGAACTCGGTCCCCTTTACCGGATCGCCGCCGATCCCCACGGCGCTGCTCTGGCCGAGGCCTGCCATTGTCGTCTGATACACCGCTTCGTAAGTCAGCGTTCCCGAGCGGGACAGCACCCCCACCGAACCCTTGCGAAAAATCGACCCCGGCATGATGCCGATCTTGCATTCGTCAGGCGTCATCAGGCCGGGACAGTTGGGACCGATCAACCGGCTGCTTGAACCGATCAGTTTCTCTTTCACGCGGACCATGTCGAGGACGGGCACGCCCTCGGTGATGCAGGTGATCAGCGCGATCCCGGCGTCGATCGCCTCTTCTATCGCGGCGGCCGCACCCGCCGGGGGCACGTAGATCACGCTTGCGGTGGCGCCTGTGGCCGCCTTGGCCTCGGCGACGCTGGTAAAGATCGGCAGCGTTTCGCCGTTCGAGCCTGTCCAGTCGGTGCCGCCCTTCTTGGGATGCGTTCCGGCAACCATCTGGGTGCCGTGATAGGCCAGCGCCTGTTCGGTATGAAACGTGCCGGTCTTGCCGGTCAGGCCGTGGACGATGATCTTGGTATTCTTGTGGATCAGAATGGACATGGGCCTACCCTTTCACGGCTGTGACGATCTTCTGGGCGGCATCGTCCAGGGCGTCGGCGGCGATCACGTTCAGACCGCTTTCATTGATGATGGTCTTGCCTTCAGCAACCTTGGTGCCTTCCAGCCGCACCACCAACGGCACTTTCAGCCCGACATCCTTCACCGCCGCGACGACGCCTTCGGCGATCACGTCGCAGCGCATGATGCCGCCGAAGATGTTGACCAGAATGCCTTTGACGTTCGGGTCCGAGGTGATGATCTTGAATGCTGCGGTGACCTTCTCGGTCGTGGCGCCGCCACCCACGTCCAGAAAGTTCGCGGGCTCGGCACCGTACAGCTTGATGATGTCCATCGTCGCCATCGCCAGCCCCGCGCCGTTGACCATGCAGCCGATCTCGCCGTCCAGCGCGATATAGGCAAGGTCGTATTTCGAGGCCTCGATTTCCTTGGCGTCCTCTTCTGAGGTGTCGCGGTATTCCATGATGTCGGGGTGACGGAACAGCGCGTTGTCGTCGAACGATACCTTGGCGTCGAGGACCAAAACATCGTTCGACTTGGTGACGATCAGCGGGTTGATCTCAAGCAGGCTCATGTCCTTGGCGGTGAACGCCTCGTAGAGCGTCTTGAACAGTTTCTTGCCCTGCGCGCGCCCGTTGCCGGTCAGCTTGTAGACATCGGCCAGCTTGTCGGCATCGGCATCGGTGACGCCTTTCGACGCGGTGATACCGATGGTGTGGATTTTTTCGGGCGTGTTCTCGGCCACCGCCTCGATATCCATGCCGCCCTCGGTCGAGGCGACGAATGAGACCATGCCGGTTTCGCGGTCTACAAGGATCGAGAGATACAGCTCGCGGTCGATATCGGCGCCGTCCTCGATATACAGCCGGTTGACCTGTTTGCCCGCGGCACCAGTCTGCTTGGTGACAAGCGTATTGCCGAACATTTCCTTGACGTTGGCCAAGGCATCCTTGGCAGAGAACGACACCCGCACGCCGCCCTTGGCGTCGGCATCCAGTTCCTTGAATTTACCCTTGCCGCGGCCGCCCGCGTGGATCTGGCTTTTCACCACCCAGACCGGACCGTCAAGTGCTGCGATGGCGGCCTCGGCCTGATCGAGGCTGGTGATCGCCACGCCTTTCGCCACCGGGGCGCCAAAGCCTTTCAGCACCTCTTTTGCCTGATGTTCGTGAATGTTCATCACTATCTCCCCCGTGGTGTTGTCACTTGATCAGCGGCAACATTTCCTTGAATGCCTTGGTCCCGGCCTGGCCCAGCCATTCGAAGATGACCATTTCCGTGGTGACGATACTAACACCTCCGGCGTTCAGACGCGCAAGGCAAGCCTGTTCGCTTTCTATGGTCCGCGAGGCGGTGGCATCCGACACCACGAACACATCGAAATCCGCTTCGACCAGGCTCGCCGCAGTCTGGACCACGCAGATATGCGCCTCCATCCCGGTCAGGATCGCCTGCCGACGGCCCAGCGCGCGAAATGCCTTGGCAAAGCCCGCATCCTCCATACAGGAAAAATGCATCTTCGGAAGAACCAAGCTGTTGCCGGCCGCATTCATGATCTCGGGGACGGTATGGCCAAGCCCCTTCGGGTACTGTTCGGTCAAGAGCGCAGGCACGTCGGTAATCGAGGCGGCTTGCAGCAGCAGGCGGGTATTGCGTAGAGTGCGGGCAGGGGCCTGCATCGCGGGAACCAGACGTTCCTGCATGTCGATGACGACAAGTGCCGAATCCTGTGCCCTAATCAGCAAATCTTGCATTCCCCGCAGCGATACCTTTAGGTATGTGGTATACCACTGGCGCGCATGTCAACAAATTTTCGCAACCAGGCAAGGTAGAAAAAGCGTTTGACGCGTTAAAATTGGGGTGTATGGTATACCACGAAACGGGGCGAGGGCGGATCTCAATCGCACCAGCCACGGGTCCTGGGAGGGGCGTTGAAAAGTGTCGATTGGCGATAAACTTAGCCCAATTGCCGAGAAATTCACGCTGAAGGATCACACCTTCGACGTGTTGCGCGCCGCGATCCTTGACATGGATATCTACGGCGCCGACACCGACTTGCGACTTGACGAGCGTCAGATGGCCGAAAAACTGGGCATTTCGCGCACCCCGATCCGCGAGGCGCTGGCGCGTCTGGCGCAAGAGGGTCTGATCGAGATCGTGCCCCGCAAAGGCGTCTTCGTGCAGCGCAAGTCGCGGCTGGAAATCCTGGAAATGGTCGTGACCTGGGCGGCGCTGGAAAGCATGGCGGCGCGGCTGGCAACCACCGTGGCAACGGACGGCGAGCTGCGCGCCTTGCGCAAGTTCGCCATGAAGCACAGCAGCGACGCGGCGCGGGCGGATATCGAGGAATATTCCGACGCGAACATCAAGTTCCACCAGACGATCCTGCAATTGTCGGGCTGTTCGCTGTTGAAAAAGACCGCCGATGGCCTGTTCACCCATATGCAGGCGGTTCGTCGTCGCGCGATGGGCGAAAGCGATCGCGCCCGCCGCTCGGTTGCCGATCACATGGAAATCATCGACGCGCTGCTGTCGCGCGAGGCCGACCTGGCCGCGCGCCGGGTGCGCGATCACACGATGCGGCTGCACGATCACATCAGCAAGACCTGGACCAGACTGGAAACGCTCGGCGCGCAAAAATCCGTGGCCGGCTGAAGCAAATGAATACGAGGATGCACATGGCGGACGAAGCACCAACCGGCGATCTTACCGACGGGTTTCACCTGATCATCGACGCGCTGAAACTGAACGATATCAACACGATCTATCATGTTCCCGGAATTCCGGTGACTGATCTCGGCCGGATGATGCAGGCCGAGGGGATGCGCGTCGTGTCGTTCCGACACGAGACCAACGCCGGCAACGCTGCCGCCATCGCGGGTTATCTGACGCGGAAACCGGGGATTTGCCTGACGGTCTCGGCGCCGGGGTTCCTGAACGGTCTGGTGGCGCTGAGCCATGCCTCGACGAACTGCTGGCCGATGATCCTGATCTCGGGGTCCTCCGAGCGCGAGATCGTCGATCTGCAACAGGGCGATTACGAAGAGATGGACCAACTGGCCATCGCCAAGCCGCTGTGCAAGGCGGCCTACCGCATCTTGCATGCGCGCGATATCGGCATCGGCGTCGCCCGCGCGATCCGTGCCGCCGTCAGCGGCCGTCCGGGCGGCGTCTATCTGGACGTGCCGGCCAACCTGATGGGACAGGCGATGGATGCGGCAGAGGGTGCGGCGTCGCTGGTCAAGGTGGTTGATCCGGCCCCGGCACAGTTCCCGTCGTCTGCCGCCATCGACCGGGCCTTGGGGGTTCTGAAGGGCGCGAAGAAGCCGCTGATCATTCTGGGCAAGGGTGCTGCGTATGCGCAGTGCGACGATCTGGTCAGGCGCTTCGTCGAGACCTCGGGGATTCCCTATATCGCCATGTCGATGGCCAAGGGTCTGCTGCCCGATGACCATGATTTGTATGCCGGGGCGGCGCGGTCGCTTGCGCTGCAGGACAGCGATTGCGTGATGCTGGTCGGTGCCCGGCTGAACTGGCTGCTGAGCCATGGCAAGGGCAAGCAGTGGGGCAAGCCGCATTCGAAAAAATTCGTCCAGATCGACATCGATCCCAAGGAAATGGACAGCAACCAGCCGATTGATGCACCACTGGTCGGCGATATCGAAAGCTGCCTGACGGGGCTTTTGGACAGGATGGACGGCTGGGCCAAGCCGGATGCAGGCTGGACCGACGCGATCCGCGAGAAATCCGCCGGCAACGTCGCCAAGATGGCGCCGAAGCTGCAGAACAACAATATACCGATGGATTATCAGGGCGCGTTGGGGCGGCTGAAGCGTATCTTCGCCGAACACCCGGATACCATCTTGGTGAACGAAGGCGCCAATACGCTCGATTTCGCACGCTCGATCATCGACATGTCGAAACCGCGCAAGCGGCTGGATGTCGGCACCTGGGGTGTCATGGGCATCGGCATGGGCACGGCGATCGCGGCGGCGATCGAGACCGGCGAAGCGGTGGTGGCGGTTGAGGGCGATTCCGCATTCGGGTTCAGCGGTATGGAGGTCGAGACGATCTGCCGCTACAATCTTCCCGTGTGTGTGGTGATCTTTAACAACTCTGGGATTTACCGTGGAACCGATCAGAACCCTGCAGGCGACGATCCGGCAACGACGGTTTTCGTGCCGGAAGCCAAATATGACATGATGATGCAGGCCTTTGGCGGCGTTGGCGTCACGGCGACCTCGCCCGACGATCTGGAACGCGCCGTGCGCGAGGCGATCAAATCGCGCAAGCCGACGCTTGTGAACGCGATTATCGACCCCAGTGCGGGGACCGAGTCGGGCCGCATCGGCAACCTGAATCCGCAAAGTGTGGTGAAGAAGAAAACGTGAGCTGCGCAACATCGCGCACCCTACCGCAAGAGATATGAGGACGGATCGATGAAAGCTCTTGAAGGCGTTAAAATCCTGGACTTCACCCATGTGCAGTCGGGGCCGACCTGTACCCAGTTGCTGGGCTGGTTTGGCGCGGATGTGATCAAGGTCGAACGCCCCGGCGTAGGCGACGCAACGCGCAAGCAACTGGTCGATGTGCCGGGCGCGGACAGCCTCTATTTCACCATGCTGAACCATAACAAGCGCTCGATCGAACTTGATTCCAAGAACACCACCGGCAAGGAGATTCTGACCCGGCTGATCGAGGAATGCGACGTGATGGTCGAGAACTTCGCGCCGGGTGCGCTGGACCGGATGGGGTTCTCGTGGGAGCGGGTGCAGGAGATCAATCCGCGGATGATCCTGGCCTCGATCAAGGGCTTCGGTCCGGGCAAGTATCAGGACTGCAAGGTTTATGAGAACGTGGCGCAATGCGCCGGCGGTTCGGCCTCGACCACCGGATTCCGGGATGGCCCGCCCTTGGTGACCGGCGCGCAGATCGGCGATTCAGGCACCGGCCTGCATCTGGCGATGGGCATCGTCACCGCGCTTTATCAGCGCGAGAAGACCGGACGCGGCCAGAAGGTTACCGCGGCGATGCAGGACGGGGTGCTGAACCTCTGCCGCGTCAAGCTGCGCGATCAGCAGCGCCTCGAGAAGGGCCCGCTGACCGAGTATTCGCAGTTTGGCGAGGGCATTCCCTTTGGCGAGGCGACGCCGCGGGCGGGCAACGATTCAGGCGGCGGTCAGCCAGGGCGCATCCTGAAATGCATGGGCTGGGAGACCGACCCCAACGCCTATACCTATTTCATCACCCAGGCCGCTGTCTGGGACAAGGTCTGCGACGTGATCGGCGCGCCCGAATGGAAGGACAAACCCGGTTACGCCACGCCCAAGGACCGGCTGGACAAGCAAAACGAGATTTTCGGGCGGATCGAGGAATGGACGATGACCAAGACCAAGTTCGAGGTCATGGACATCTGCAACAAGGTCGACATCCCGGTTGGCCCGATCCTGTCGACCAAAGAGATCATGGATGACGAGGGCCTGCGCGCAACCGGCACCATCGTCGATGTCGATCATCCAAAGCGCGGACGGTATGTGACCGTCGGCTGCCCGATCAAGCTGAGCGACAGCCCGGTCGAGGTGACGCGCTCGCCGCTTTTGGGCGAACATACCTCGGAAATCCTGAAGGGCGTGCTGGGCTATGACGGCGACGATCTGGCCCGCGTCATCGACAGCGGTGCTGTGGGCGATGTGAACAAGGTGGCCGCGGAATGAGCGACAGCATGCGCATCATCGTCATGGGCCAGCAGGCCTTCGGCAAGGATGCTTTGGTCAAGATCCTCGACCACGGCAAGGACAAGGTCGTCGCGATCTATTGCGAGCCGGATCGTGACGGCAAGGTCGATCCGATCAAGGAATTCGCGCTGGAGAAGGGTCTGCCGGTCGAGCAGCCCGCCAACTTCAAGGATCAGGCGACGCTGGACACCCTAGCGGGCTACAATGCCGATCTGATGGTCATGGCCTTCGTCAATGTCTTCGTGCCCGAGGCGGCGCGCGACACGCCCAAGAACGGGTCGATCTGCTTTCACCCCTCGCTGCTGCCGCTGCACCGGGGGCCGAGCGCCGTGAACTGGCCGATCATCCTGGGCTCGACCAAATCCGGGTTCAGCTGGTTCTACCCCTCGGACGGGCTTGACGAGGGCGACAGCCTGCTGCAGTGGGACTGCGAGATCGGACCGGACGACACCGTGATCGATCTCTATTTCAAGAAGATTTACCCTGTGGCCATCGAGTCTGTTTTACAGGTCTGCGACCTCTTTCGCGCCGGCAACCCGCCGCATATCGTGCCCGACGAAGCGCTGGCAACCTACGAGCGTCGCTGCACCAAAAAGCACGCGCAGATCGACTGGAACAAGCCGGTTGGCCAGGTCTATGACCTGATCCGCGGCACCAATCCCGCACCCGGTGCCTGGACCACGCTGATGGGCGCCGAGGTCGGCGTTTTCGACAGCATCCGTGTGCCGGGCGACGGGGTTTCCGGCAAGATCGCCGAGATTTCTGACGACGGCGTAACCGTACAATTGATCGGCGGCCGCATCTGTATCAAACGGGTACGTCCCGCCGGCGAAGGCAAGATCGCAGCGTCGGACTGGGCAAAATCGGCCGGGCTTTCGGTCGGTGACGTCCTGGGCTCCTGAACCGAATATCAAAGGAAAAGCAACACATGTCCGATATCGAAATCGCCCGCGCCGCGAAGAAACTGCCGATCCAGGAGATCGGCGCCAAGTTGGGCATCCCCTCTGACGACCTGCTGCCGTTCGGCCATGACAAGGCCAAGGT
>JBBKVJ010000208.1:0-4642 GCA_037968375.1 Paracoccaceae bacterium
ACACCCCGCCCGGTGACAAGGGCGTAGCCCGTCGGGCAGCGGCTGACCGCCCCCCGGGCAGCCGCTATGGTGACGTTGGCGCGACGATTGAAGGTGGGCGTTGCCCTGCCATAAAGCAGCGACCAAAATGGTTGCGGCGGCAGCCCGCGATCAGCCGCCGCCCTGCCGTCCGTCAACCGCGCCTGCCAGGTCTGCACCCGCCTAGCCATAATGCGCCACCGGCGTGCCTGCGATGGCCGACATGTTCAACAGTCCGCGCGCGGTAATGGCGGGGGTCACCACATGCGCCTTGTTGCCCATGCCCATCAGGATCGGCCCGACCTCGAGGCCCTGCGCCTTGACCTTGAGGATATTGCGCACGCCCGAGGCGGCGTCGGTATTGGCGAAGATCAGCACGTTGGCCGCACCTTCAAGGCGGCTGCCCGGAAAGCTGCGCTCGCGCAGTTCAGGGTCGAGGGCGGCGTCGACATGCATCTCGCCCTCATACATGAAATTTGGGCTGCGGGCGTCCAGAAGCTCCATCGCGGCGCGCATCCGGTGGCCGGTTTCGCAGTCGAGATTGCCGAACTGGCTGTGCGAGCAGAGCGCTATTTTCGGCGTCGCGCCAAACCGGCGGGCATGGCGGGCGGCACCCATTGCGGTGTCGGCGATCTGTTCCGGCGTCGGTTCGGGATTGACCTGGGTGTCGGCGACAAACAGCGGCCCGTCCTCGAGGATCATCAGGCTGAGCGCGCCGGTCGGGCGCAGACCATCGCGGGCGAGGATCTGGCGCACATAGGTCAGATGCCAGAGGTATTGCCCGAAGGTGCCACAGATCAGGCTGTCGGCCTCACCGCGATGCACCATCACAGCACCGATGGCGGTGGTGTTGGTGCGCATCACGGCGCGCGAGATATCGGGCGTGACACCACGCCGGGCCATCAGTTCGGCATAGGTTTCCCAGTAGTCGCGATAGCGCGGATCGTTTTCGGGGTTCACGATGTCGAAATCGGTGCCGGGGCGGATCGGCAGGCCGGCGCGTTCGCAGCGCCGCTCGATCACCTCGGGGCGGCCAATCAGGATCGGCTTGTCGGTGGTCTCTTCGATCATCGCATTGGCGGCGCGCAACACGCGTTCATCCTCGCCCTCGGCAAAGACGATGCGGCGCGACAGGGTGGCAGCGGCCTCGAACACCGGGCGCATCAGGAGGGCGGACCGGAACACCGAGCCGTCAAGCTTGCGGCGATAGGCCTTGAGGTCTTCGATCGGGCGCGTCGCCACACCCGATGCCATCGCGGCCTCGGCGACGGCCGAGGCGACGGTGCCGATCAGGCGCGGATCGAAGGGTTTCGGGATCAGGTAATCGGCGCCGAAGCTGAGCTGTTCGCCCTGATAGGCGGCGGCGGCCTCGGCGGATGTCGTGGCGCGGGCGAGGGCGGCGATGCCTTCGATGCAGGCAATTTCCATCTCGTCATTGATCGTGGTGGCGCCGACATCCAGCGCCCCGCGAAAGATGAACGGAAAGCACAGCACGTTATTGACTTGATTGGGATAATCGCTGCGCCCGGTGGCGATGATCGCGTCGGGCGACACCGCACGCGCGTCTTCGGGCATGATTTCGGGGTTCGGGTTGGCCAGCGCGAAGATGATCGGACGGGAGGCCATTTTCGCCACCATGTCGGGGGTCAGGACACCGGGACCGGAGAGGCCGAGAAAGAGGTCGGCGCCGTCGATGACATCGGCAAGGCCGCGCGGACCGCCGGGTTGCGAGTATTCGGCCTTTTGCGCGGTCATGTCTTCGGTGCGACCTTCGTGGACCAGACCCGCGAGATCGCAGAGATAGACATTCTCGCGTTTCACGCCGAGTTTCAGCAGCATGTTGAGGCAGGCGATGCCCGCCGCCCCGCCGCCGGTCGAGACGATCTTGATCTGGTCGAACTTTTTTTTCGCGACCCTGAGAGCATTGGTGGCGGCAGCCCCCACGACGATGGCGGTGCCGTGCTGATCGTCGTGAAAGACCGGGATATTCATCCGTTCGCGGCACAGTTTTTCGACGATGAAACAGTCGGGCGCCTTGATGTCTTCAAGGTTGATCGCGCCGAAGGTCGGTTCCAGCGCACAGACGATATCGGCCAGCTTTTCGGGGTCGGCCTCGTTCACCTCGATGTCGAAACAGTCGATATTGGCGAATTTCTTGAAGAGGACGGCCTTGCCCTCCATCACCGGCTTTGACGCCAGCGCGCCGATATTGCCGAGGCCAAGGACGGCAGTGCCGTTGGTGACGACGGCAACGAGATTGCCGCGCGAGGTATAGCGGGCGGCGGTAGCGGGGTCGGCCTTGATCTCGAGACAGGCTTCGGCGACGCCGGGGGAATAGGCGCGGGCCAGGTCGCGGCCATTGGCCAAGGGCTTGGTGGCGCGTATTTCCAGCTTACCGGGGCGCGGAAATTCGTGGTAATCGAGTGCGGCCTGACGCGTCGCGTCCTTCTTGGTGTCGTCCATCTGGCGTCCCTCCCGGATATTTAGTTTAACACTAAACTATATTGGCGCGGCGCGGAAGGAAAGCTGCCCGGATGTGGCTGGACAGGCTTGCCAAACGGCATGCGCCTGACCACTCTGCCCGGCAAAGCCAGGGGGACGCAATGACTGAGATCAGGGGCGAGGTGCGGCTGCCGACGAAAGAGCTGCGCGATGATCTGCCGTTTTTCACCAAGGTGCTGAAAATGCGGCTGGATTCGATCTATCCGGCGGATGACCCCGAGGTGGCGGTGTTTTCCGGGCACGGGCTGCGGGTGCGGGTCGAGAAGGGTGCGGGCGAGGCGCCGGGGTGTTTGCGCATCCTGACCGACGATCCGGACGGCTTCGCCGGTGGTGCGCGGGAACTGGTGGCGCCAAACGGGACGCGGGTCGAGATCGGCGAGTTGAACCCGGCCCTGGTGCTGCCGCTGACCGAGCATGCCTTTGTGGTGCGGCGGTTGGCCGATCAGGCGCCCTGGGTGATCGGCCGGGCCGGGATGCAGTACCGCGATCTGGTGCCGTCGCGGCTGGGTGGGGCGATCATCGCGTCGCACATCCGTATACCGGACGGTGGGCCGGTGCCCGACATGGTGCATTTCCACAAGGTCGGGTTCCAGCTGATCTTCTGCATCAAGGGCTGGGTCGATGTGATCTACGAGGATCAGGGCGGGCCGATCCGCCTGCACGCCGGGGATTGCTTTATCCAGCCGCCAGAGATCCGGCACCGGGTGCTGGAGGCCTCGGACGGGATCGAGGTGATCGAGATCGGCGTGCCTGCGGATCATGTGACCGAGATCGAGCATGAGATGCTTTTGCCGACGCCGGACCTGCGTCCCGAGCGTGAGTGGCAGGGGCAAAGGTTCGTGCATAATGTCGGGGCCGAGGCGGCGTGGGCGCCGTTCCGGCTGGCGGGATATCAGGCACGGGATACGACGATTGCGGCGAACACGCACGATGTGGCGGGGGTGATGGTTGTTCGGAAAGGCCAAGGAACGCCGGGTTTTGCGCGCCACGATGCGGATATCCTGTTCGGATTCGTCATGGCTGGGGGGATGACACTGGAAGGCGAGGGCAAGGAGCCGTATCGGCTGGCGGCGGGCGATGCTTTTGTTATTCCGCCGGGGATGGCGGTGCGGTTTGCCGAGCCGTCGGCGGATTTCGAGTTGTTGGAGGTGGCTTTGCCGGGGCGGTTTGGGACCACGTCGGTGTGAGGACGGCGCCCGCCCGGAACAAAGGCGCATAGCGCCGCCGGGCAGCCGCTAGTCACCGTCAGCGCGACGAATGAGGGGGGAGATGCGGGGCCATAAAGCGGCGACCATTGACATTGCGAGCGGCAACCCGCGGGCAGCCTCTGCCCTGTGGTTTGAAGACCGAAGGATGTCGTGCTATCTGAAAGCGGTGCTCACGAAGCCCGGCAAACACCCAACCCTCAAGCCGCAACTGCCTGTGCCAGCCCAAACCCCGCCCGGAACAAAGGCGCGCAAGCGCCGCCGGGCAGCGGCTGACCGCCCCTCGGGCAGCTGCTAGGGTGACGTTGGCGCGACGATTGAAGGTGCGAGATGCGTCACCATAAAGAGGCGACCGGGGGTGTTGCACGCGGCAACCCGCGATCAGCCGCTGCCCTTTGACGCACCTGAAGCTGTACAATTCCCTCAGCCGAAAATATCCGCCGTGATCGCGTCATACCAGCCGAGGCTTTCCTCGTAGGTTTCCTTGCGCAGTTCGGCGGGTTCGTCGTTCTGGCTGATGAAATTGTCGGTCGCGGCGATCTTTTCCGGGGTCGGCTCGTAGGAGGCGCCGACCTTGACGCCGTCGTCGGTGCCGATCAGTGACCAGCAGATGTTGGCGTAGCGGGCGGGCGGCACCGCCGCACCGGTCAGGCCGCCGACAATCGCGGTGGCGGCGACATGAGCCTGGCTGTTGGCGGCAAAGCCCGACTTCGGCATCTCGCCCTGCTGGCTGGCGTCGCCGATGACGGTGACGGCGGGATCGGCGGTGGTGGCCATCGAGGCCGGATCGACGGGCACCCAGCCTGCATCGTTGGTCAGACCCGCGATGGCGGCGATGTCACCGGCGCGCTGGGCCGGGATGATGTTGGCCACGTCGACCTTTTCGACCTGACCGTCGATCACGATCTCCATCGCGC